>JAFSVR010000004.1 GCA_017444895.1 Clostridia bacterium | reverse complement strand
TGGTAGCACCACGGAGAATCGAACTCCGATCCCCAGCGTGAGAGGCTGGTGTCCTAACCGTTAGACTATGATGCCATATTCATTTGCAAGCGAATTATAACATAATTTGAAAATATATGCAATAGATTTTGTTAATTTGGTTTTATTATTTTATTTGTTGAAAAATGTCGCAATTTGTTGTAGAATTTTATTGTGCTTGAAAACAAATTCAAAATATTAAATTTCCGCCCGATTGTTTGTGTTGCAATTTCTTTGATTGTTGGAATTCTTTTGGGCGGGTGGTGCTTAACGAGCTTCAACATGGTTGGGGTTATTGTTTTGGGCGTTATTATGTTAGCCCTTTATGTTTGTTACTTTTATCCTGAGGCAATGCGCTTTATTTTTGAGCATAGAATAGCATTTATTTTTTGTGCTCTTGCAATGATTTTTGGTTTTTCAGCAATTCTGATAAATATTGCCAATGTTAATAAGCGTCAGGTGGGGAGCATTTATGTTGAGGCTTCTGCGACCGTTAAAAAGCGATATGATGGAAAGAAGATGACGATAACCAATCTTTCATTTTTATATGAGGGTGAGGTAAAGAACATTAACGGGGATGTTTATTTATACGTTTCAGATCCAAATGACGCGTATGTTATTGGCGAGGATATTGTTTTTAAGGGAAGTTTTAAGACATATGAAAGCATAAAGGAAGACAAGGTTAATACGCTGGTTTTTTGTTCTGGCGTTGTTGGAAGTGTTAGTGCAAGTGCTGGCAACATTGTGAAAACTGGGACGATATCGCAAGTTGAGGCTTTTGGAAAACTTAAACGGGGCGTGCAAAATTTTTTTGATGAACATTTCAGTCCGGATGTTTCACGCGTTGCGTTTGCAATGATGTTTGGAGAAAAAGATGAACTGGATAGCGTCTATGATGATTTCAAGCTTTCAGGCATGGCGCATTTGCTTGCTGTTAGTGGACTTCATGTTGGGTTTATGGTTGTTCTTTTGAACCTTATTTGCAAACTTTTAAGGCTTAAAGAAAAATATAAATTTTTGTTTATAGGGATTTTTCTTTTGCTTTATACTTGGATTTGTGGTTTTGTTCCAAGCGTTGTGCGTGCGGGCATAATGACAATGATTTTGCTACTAGCAACGCTTCGGCACAAGCAATATGATGGTCTTAATTCTTTGGCTCTTGCGGGAATAATAATTTTGCTGTTGAGCCCAATGCAGCTTTTTTCAGTTGGCTTTCAACTGAGTTTTTTGGCTGTTCTTGGAATAATTCTGCTTTCAAGACCGCTAAACAGGGTGTTTTCAAGGTTTATGTGGGAAAAATTGGCTGGGGCATTTGCGGTTAGCGTTTCCGCCACCGTGTTAACACTGCCTATTATTATTCAGTTCTATTCGCGGACTTCGTCGCTGTCTGTTATCGTGAACCTTTTGGCGGTTCCATTGGCTGGAATTGCATATATGTTGACTTTTGTTTTTACAATAATTGTTGCGATTCTACCATTTATGAAGTTTATCCTGTTTGTTCCTGAGGTTCTTTTTGGGTTTATTCTTCAACTTGCAAAATGGGTTTCGGCAATGGATAGGGCGTTTGTTGGCTTTATTCCAGATAGACTGTTTTTGCTTCTTGCAATGGGGTTATCTTTTGTTGTTTCTGATTATATCTTTACATCAAAAAAGGTTAAGCGAATTGTTGCATATGCGATGATACTTCTATTTATTGCGAGCATAAGCACAACTGCTTTTTAGGTTAAATTCTTTACAATTTTTTTAGTGTTTGGTAAAATGAAACTATGAAATATGCAGAGTTGAAGGCAAGTTTAAGCAAGGTTTATCCTGTTTATGAAGTATATGGTTCAGATAGATACCTTTGTTTTGATGCGCTTGAAACTTTGAAGAAAGCATTTGCGCCAGACTTTCCTGATCTTAATATTGTTAATTATCCTCAAGAAAATTTTGATGCAAATGAACTGGTTAAAATGCTTGAGGTTTGCCCATTTGCTGATCCATATAGAGTTGTTATTGTTGATGACCTTAAAGTTAAAAAGAACCAAAAACTCGATTTGACAGCGCTTGAAAACTACGCAGGGCTTGAAAGCTTTTCAACTGTTCTGATCATATTAAATGGCAATGATGGGGCGAAACTGCTTAAAAATTCTCAGGCTGTTGTGTGTGATCATCTTTTAACCCCAGATCTTGCAGAGTATATTAAAAGTAAACTCAAAGAGCAAAACACGGAGATTGAAAATGGCGCAGTTTCAACTTTGATTGAATACACAAACCAAGATCTGACACGCATAAGTGGAGAAATGGACAAACTTGCGGCTTATTGTGGTTATAAAACGGTTACTTCGCAAATGGTTAAAGATTTGGTTTTTAAGGATGAGCAATACCAGATTTTTGAACTTACAGATAAAATTGCAAGAGGAGAAAAGCAAGAGGTTTTGAAACTTCTTGATGCGATGATTCAAAAAGAGAAATCGCTTTACACCATAATTGCCTTGCTATATAATACATATAAACGAGCGCTGTTTGTTGCAATCCTAAAAGAAAAGACAGACAGAGAACTTGGCGAGCTTCTTGGCATTAAGGAGTTTGCAGTTAAAATGCTTAGAAACCAAATAAGGGTTTTTTCGCCAAAGAAGATTAAAACCATTGTTGACCTTGTCGCTGAACTGGACAGCAATATTAAGCAGGGTAAAATTAAAGATGAGATTGGGCTGACAAAAACGGTTTTGCAAATATTATATTTGAAAAACGCGTAGAATAACTAAGGATAAGTATGCAAAATAGTAAAATTATTAATGTTGATAACCGAAAAGAAAATGCGCGCATAACGGCAAGTTTTTCTCATAAAATTTTGCCATTTTTGTTTGTTTTGTCTTTTCTTTGGTTGAAGTTTTTTGACGAATTAACAATGTTTAATATGGATGCAACAGCGGGTTGGGGCTGGTCTTCTTTTGCTGTTGAGTTGTTCCTATATGGTGGTTTTTTTGCCCTTGTTAATTTTTGTCTTTTGTTTTGCTATCGCATGATTATAACGGCAAGCCCACATACTCATCTTGTTCCAGATGTTGCAATTAAAGATAATATAATGTGGGCCATGATTGCGAGAAATTTGATGCTTGGTGCCCTTTATTTCTTGTGTTTCAGCATGCCATTTTTATATGGGTATATGATTGTTGCTGATCTTGTTATAACTTTTGTTGCTTTTATTGTGTTTGCAATTATTATTATAAAAAAATATTGTGATGTTGTTTTTGCACCTTATCTTTTCAAGGCTTTATTATTGCCACTTATTATTTATGAATTCATTATGGTTGGCATTGATTGTATGGGGTATTTTATATGAGAAAGTGGTTTAGTGTTATCTTAACGTTTATTATGGCGTTTGCATGTTGGTTTGGCTTTGGATCATCTTCTAGAAAAGCCTTTGCGTCAACTGTTGAGGCTCCAATATTAACCGCAAGCATTGAAAGCGAACTTAAAAACTTCTTGCAATATGACGAAGCGGAAAAAACCAGGCTTGCAAGAGAGGCTGGGTCAACTGGCGAGGCAGATGCAAGCGCATATATTCTTTCATCTCTTTTGGCAACCCCGGGCATTGAGGCAATAAATGATGGATATTTTGTTTCGGGTGTTCAGGCGGTTGAATACGTTTCAAGCAATGGGTTTTCTTCAAAAAGCCAAAATGTTGGTGTTGTTATTAAATCTGCAACAGAAAATGCGAAAACGGTAACTTTCTGCACAAACATAGACAATGTTGCTGTTATTGAAGCTGTTAGTGTTGGTGGAGAACCTCAAGAAATTAAGGTTTTCACTGAGAGTGTTAACCAAAGCGCTGGTTCAGTTGCTCTTTTGATGGCGCTGGCAAGGCATTTTGCAACATCGGTTATAGACCTTGGCTTTAACATTGAATTTGCGTTTTTGGGTGCGGGGGCAGAGGAGAATTCCGGGGCACTTGCCCTCAACCGAAGATTGAATACTGATGCATCAAAATATGCGCTTGTTGTTTGTGTTGACAAGGTTGTTTTGGGTGATTCTAATTATATATTTATGCAAGATTTTGGTTGTGAATATGCTAGTTACATTAGTGAAATTATGGTTGGACATTATAATTTCAAAAACTTCAACAAAACTTCATGCCTTGCAATCGGTTCTGGTGTAAATTTGTTTTCTCATGCTGGTGTTGCGGGATCTGCTGGCGCATTTTATGGCGGGAAAATAAATATGCTCAGCGTGTTTAGCGGGAACTATAACGGAGTTTCTGGGCTTGGGAATAGTGAAAGCACGGCCCACAAAAACTTAACATACACGTTGTATGATAACATTGCAAGCATTGAGGGCACTTATGATATAAGCATCAAAACCAAACTAGGCATGGTTGCTTCGGCGCTGGCCAACTTGCTTTATCAGCCAGACTTTATAGTTGAAGCGGGGAAGCCAAACAATCTTCAAAACGCATATGGTTTTTGGTATAACGAAAAATACCAACTTTTTGCCTATGGTGTTTGCATGGTTTTAGTTTTTGTTGTTTATTTCATTGTTTATGATGGTTTAATGAAAAAGTCGCAAAAAAACATTGCGGATGGCGGAATTGAGTCTTTGATTGTAAATATTGCAGAGCCTGGCGATCCACCACAAGAAGAGGCAAAAATGAGCGAAAAAGAAGAGCCTCCAAAAGAAGATAAAAATGAATAAAAAAATATCTTAACCAGCGTGGTTAAGATATTTTTTTATTTCATTGCATTAACTTTTGTTGACGCTTCGGCTTTCTTTCTGTTTGCCTTGTTTTTATGGATTGTTCCATTGGTTACATTTTCGTCAATAACTTTGAAGGTTTCGTTCAAAACAGTTTCTGCTTCTTTCTTATTTCCAGATTCAACAACTTTGTTGAGCTTTTTCATTGCTGTGCTGAGTTCTGAACGATTGCTCTTATTGACTTTGTTATTGCGGTCTGCAACTTCAACGCGTTTCTTTGCTGACTTAATATTTGGCATAATTAAATACTCCTTTTGTTAACTAAAAAGTAGTGTAGCATAAACAAGTTTAATTTGCAAGTGTTTACTTAAAATTTTTGTTCAAAAATGAATTAAATTTGTTTGCTTTTGTTATTTTTTAGTTTTATAATGAATATGGTTAATTAAATAGGAGGGAGAACTATGGCAAAAAAATCTGATTATTTCGGTCTTGGCTACGTTGTAAGCCTTATTCTTGCAATTATTCCAGTTACAGCTTGGATTTGTGGTATTGTAACACGTTTCCAAGAAGGAAAAATTGTTGCAGGGATAATCCGTATTTTCGGTGGTTGGCTTATTTGGATTCTTGACCTTGTGTTCATGATTATCAGTAAACACATCTTCAGACTTCTTAACGTCTAAACCTAAAAAAGAGGGGCCGGGTTCGGTCTCTTTTTTGTTGCAGAAATTTGTCTTAAAAGATATAATTAAAATATGGAACTTAAAGATATCAAGGGTATTGGCAAGAAGCGTGAAGACGTTTTAAGGGAAGCGGGAATTGAGACTCCGCAAGATTTGCTGCGCCATTTTCCTAAGAAATATTATGATTTTTCCAAACCTGATATTTTTGGTGAAGATAATAAATATAAACTTTTGCTTGTTAAGATTGTTCAAAACCCAAAAATGTTCAAGGCTAAAGGAACTAGTTTTATAACGGCAAAAGCGCAGGATTCTTCTGGGCAAGAAATAAACCTTTATTGGTTTGGGCAAACTTATGTTAAAAGCACATTGAAAATTGGGAGCGAAATCTATGTTTATGGTAAAAACAGCCCAAGAAAAAAGAACACTTTTAATGTTGTGTTGCACAAGTTTAAGGAAAATTTTAAGACTGGCATTTTCCCGGTTTATAAAACTTTTGATGGAGTTGGACAGGCCGTTGTCAAAAGTGGAATTAAAGACGTTCTTGAGCACAAGCCAATTTTTTCAATAATTCCAGAAGATATAGAGGCAGAAAATGGCCTCATTTCGCTTGGAAAGGCTTTTGAATATGTTCATTTTCCCGAAACGTTTGAAAGCATTGAAGCAGGGCATGAGCGAATTGCCATTGAAGATGGTGTTATTATTGCCCATATCAACAAAGTTCGCAAAATTTCGGCAAAAGAAAAAAGGGAATTTGTTTATAAGGATATTGATGCTTGTGTTGATGAGTTTAGGAGACTAATTCCATACACCTTAACAAGTGGACAGAAAAACGCTATTGAAGACATTGCCGGCGATCTTTCTAGTGGAACAACTGCAAATAGATTGATAGAGGGTGATGTTGGAAGTGGGAAAACGCTTGTTGCTTTTTGTGCAATGTATATTGCCATGAAAAACGGCGGTCAAAGTGTTTTAATGGCGCCAACAGAGATACTTGCAAATCAGCACTATGAGTTGTGGACAAAGCTTTTTGGGGCGGATTCTTGCGTGATTTTATGTAGTTCTCAAAGCGCAAACCAAAGGCGAGAGGCGGTTGATAGAATTGCGAATGGGAAGGCAATGGTTGTTTTTGGAACGCAGGCGGTTTTGAGTGATAAGATTGAGTTTTCAAATCTCCAACTAGTCATAACTGATGAACAACATAAATTTGGTGTTAGTGAGCGTGCAAAACTTGCTGGCGGGAAAGCGGTTGATTATATTTCACTCTCAGCAACGCCAATTCCAAGAACCGTGAGTTTGGTGGTTTATGGCAATCTTGACTTAACCCAAATTAAAGAGCGTCCACATGCTCTTGATATTCAAACAAATATTGTTCTGCCATCAAAAATTGAGCAGATGTGGAATTTTATTGAAAATGAGATAAACGAAGATAAAACGTGTTATATTGTTTGCCCAAAGATTGATGATGACGAAGAAAAAGATGAAATTATCAGCACGCAAAAAATGACGAAAGAACTCAAAAGAAGATTTGGGCAAGATGTTGTTGCTGAGCTTAATGGAAAAATGAAAGACGAGGCAAAAGATAAAATCCTTAAAGATTTCAATGCTGGCAAGGTTAGACTTTTGGTTTCAACCACTGTTGTTGAAGTTGGGGTTGACAGCAAAAATGCAAGCATAATGATTATCATGAGTCCGGAACGATTTGGCCTCGCTTCGTTGCACCAACTTCGTGGCCGTGTTGGAAGAGCTGGACAAAAAGCTTACTGTTTCTGTGTTGTTTCAAATGATATAAATGAGAAACAATATGAGAGGCTTGCATTTTTCAAAAACAATCAAAATGGTTTTGATATTGCAGAATTTGATCTTAAAACAAGAGGGGCTGGGGACATGCTTGGAACAAGGCAGCATGGCATTTCCTCGGGGCAAATTATGTCGCTTGCTGTTTATGAAAAAGCGCAAAAAATATATGAAGATATTGAAAAAAGTGGCAAAAAATTAAAAGTTATTACAGAAATTGCAGAAAACAAGTTTTCTAAACTGCTTGAAGATATTGTCATGAATTAAAAAATTAATAAATGAAACATCCATTTGGCTGTTTTTTGTTTTTGGTGCCGATGACCGGACTTGAACCGGTACGAAGTTTCCCTCGAGGGATTTTAAGTCCCTTGCGTCTGCCTATTCCGCCACATCGGCAAATATGCTCACAAATTAAAAATAGGGCAGTTGCCCTTTAATCTTATTGGAGGCACCACCCGGAATCGGACCGGGGAATCAAGGTTTTGCAGACCTCTGCCTTACCGCTTGGCTATGGTGCCATCTAAAATTAAAAGGCAAGCCTTTATGCAGAACTTGCCTCTTTCATAGGTGGAGCGGGAAACGAGATTCGAACTCGCGACATTTGCCTTGGCAAGGCAACGCTCTACCTCTGAGCCATTCCCGCATATTGGTGGAAGTTGTAGGACTCGAACCTGCGACAACCTGCTTGTAAGGCAGGGGCTCTACCAACTGAGCTAAACTTCCATGCGACTTCTATATAATAACAAATCTTTTTACTTTTTGCAAGAGTTTTTTAATATTTTTCAAAAATTTTTGTTCATCAATTGTTCAAGTAGTTTGTGGTATGGGGTTTTGCTTTTTCCTGTTTGTTTTATTTCCGGGAAGGTTTTTGTGGGGGAAAGGAAAGACGGGGTGTTTATGGTTTGACGAAACACTTCTCTGGCAACGCCAAAATTTCCATCAAAAACAGGGGCATTCATCACGCTTTGTATTATCTCTTTAATGAGGCTATAATGAGTGCACCCCAAAACCACAGCGGAGAAGTTTGGGTTGGTTTTTATTGATAGTTTTAAGACCTTTATTATTGGTTCTAGGTTTTGTGGTGTTTTATCGGCAATATATGCCTCAATTAAGGATGCAAGAGTTGGTTGAGGGGAAATTATAAGCCTGTCTGCAAATGGCTTACAAAGAGCCTCAAATCTTGGCTGCATGCAGGTTAGTGGAGTTGCAAGAACAAGGATTTTTCCATTTGTTGAGTTGATAGCTGGCAGAATTGCTGGTTCAATTCCAATGATATGGATATCTGTTTGCGTTCTTAGTTCGTCTATTGCGCAGGCTGTTGCGGTGTTGCAAGCAAGAACAACAAGCCCAATATTGTTTTTGCTAAGTTCTCTTGAGATGAGCTTTTTGATAATGCTTGCAACTTTTGCGCTGTCTCGGTTGCCATAGGGTGCATTTTTGGTGTCGGCAATATAAACAAAAGATAGCGTGGGGCAAAGCTTCAAACACTGAGCAAGAGTTGAGAGCCCGCCAATCCCACTATCTATAAACAAAACCTTTTTATTCACAATTTAGATTATGATTTGAATATAAAATAGGTTAAAAAAACCACCAATTCGGTGGTTTTTAATTATTTAACAGAAACTTTGCTTCTTGTTTTGATAATGAAGAATATTGCGGCGCCAACCAAAACAACAGAAACGACGATCAAGATAATTCCTGCGGTGTTTTGAGTTTGAACAATTTTGAAGTTGAGTTCGGTTCGGTTGTTCATTGCATCAACAAACACAACCTTATATGATCCGGGATCATTACATTTATACGTTGAAGAAAAGGCTTCATCGGTTGTGTTATATCTAACAGCGTCATACATAAGTGAGCCGTTTTTATAAACTTTTATGCTTGCTCCAATATTTGCGGTTGCAACACCTGTGAAGGATAAGTTAACAGCCGATGTTGCTGATCCGTTGTTTTGTATTCCCGCAATTGATGGCGAGGATTTTGCAAGGTTTAGTACAAATGATGATGCGTTATAGCCATATAATGCGGTTCCTGAAAGCAGGGAAGGATAGCTGACCATGTTAACGTTTTCTGTTTTTGCTGTGAAAGATTGGTTAAGCGTTTCAGTTACGACTTTGTTAAACTCGGTTATTTCTGCAGTTGGATAAATCTTTGAACCAAATGCATATGAAGAACGAATGCCTTTCAAAATTTCAAACCCAATAACTTTTGTTGGGAATGAACCATAGAAACTGCTTCCTTCTTTAAGGGTGATGTAGAAATAGTGGTCGGCCTCTTCATCGATAAGAGTAGAAACAAAATTTGGATTTGTTGTAATGTCAATATCTGTTTCATTACGGGCAATATTTCCTGTTGTTCCTTCGGTTATTGCGTATTTGATATGCTTGATTGATTCAATATCTGCAAGGTTATGGAAACTAACAGTAACAGAACCATTAATGCGCTGAAGTGGGAAGGTTTCTTGCAAAGGAGCAGAGTTTTCGGCGTGGCCGATTTCTCCAACAAGGTAGTTTTTGTTTGAATTTTCATCAAGCGAAACAGCCGTGCAGTAGAATCCGTTTAGGTTATTTTTATTAACGATTGTGAAATTGTGTTCAAAATAGTTGGCGTTTGAGTAGATGCTGTTTTCGGTTTTTTCGTTGTAGCTTGGCAAAGTGAAGTCGTTTTTAACAAAAGTTTTATCATATATTTTAATTTTGTATTCACCTGATTCTTTTAGCCTTAAATAGTAGATTTTTTGAGATAAATCCTTAAAGTTAAGTGAAATGTCGTCATTGTGGGTTGAGGCGTAAGTGTTGCTTACGTTATATAGTGAAACATAATTGTTGAAGAATTTCATCTCGCCTTCATTATTCAAAATTTCCGCTGAAAGAGAATACGATTTTCCGTTATGCCAAAAGTCAATATAAAGAGTGTTGTTGAGCCCAAAAGTATTTTTCAGGACTTGTCCACTTAAAACCAACTGAACGAAAAAGTCGCCAGTTTCGGATGTGTATAATTCATTTTCGGCAGGCGTTGAAATACTGGTTGTTGAACCAGATGTGCCTTTTTCCCACGCAAGACCAATATTTTCGTAGTTCATATCAATCGCCTGATAAATATAGAATGTGTATGAAGTGGTGCCACCAATAGTTAAAACGTATTTGAACAGCTTTGGCTCAGAAAGTGGGGCAGAAACAGCAAAGTATTGCGTTGAAATAATAGACCCATTGTCTGGATCTGCTGATGAATTATCAAAAGTTTTTGGGGCGAGAGTATTATAGTTGAGCTCTTGTTGGGTTAAGGTTATTGTTTTTGGTATTTCGTCGCCATTTTTCCAAATATAATTACCAAGGCCTGCATCTTCTGCGGAGACTGGCAAAATTGTGTATGGTCCAACTAAGTATAAGATATTGCAAGCCGTGGTTTCAGGATCATCTGCAACTTTATAAATATATGATCCAGGGTTTTCAGAGTCTTCAATTTTGGTTGGAAAAGTGAAGTTCTCTTGCCTAAAATTGGAATCGTTCAGAACAATACCACTTTGAGTTATAGAAAGGTTTTCAAAGATATTTGTCCCTTCGCCAGAAAGCGTTTCGCTTGGTTGGTAAGCATTAACCGACTCGACACTTGCTTGTGGGGCCACCGTTATTTCTTTATTGTTGCCAAATCCACTCAAAAAAGGGAAAAGGGCAACAATTGCCATCAAAATGGCAAGCCCCAAATACGTTATACTTATTGACGTTTTTGTTTTAAGTTTTTTCATTATGTTTCCCTTATAGTTTTATCCTATTTATTTGCGATTATGTGTTTTAGCTAATATCAACGGTTGAGCCCAAAACTATTGCGTTTCGTTTTCTGATATCATAGAAAACAGCTTGTTCGTTAAGCCTTCGGCCAGGGGTGTATGGCATAGAAATTTGGCCAAATTTATAAACCGAGCCAATTGTTTGAGAATTGTTAAGGCCATAAAGCTTGAATGATGGCGTTATAACTGAGCGAATTGGATAGTATTGGAATATTTTTGTTATGTTGTCGCCAAGAGGAATTTTATCAAGGTCAGAAGCATAAACAAGAGGTCTGGTTTGGTAAGAGGTGCTTGTGCTTGCACCTGATTTTTTACCATCTGGCCCTTTTGAACCACTGTTTTTGCTATCAACCTCAATGGCATAGTTCCCAAGTTCTTTACTGAATGCTTCACGGGTTTCAAGGTCTGGCGTTCCATAGAAGATTGTTGCCTTGCAGTTTCCGCGAACGGTTGCGGCAACCTCCTTGCCATAGACATTATCTAATTGGGCATAACTTTGAATTGCCATGTTAAGATAGATCCAACGAGAACGGCCAACGGTTATCATCTTGTCAAGTTGGGCAACCTTTGGCATGTTTGCAAACTCATCAAGGATATAAAACATTGGGCGTTTGAGGTGGGCCATTTTGTCGCTGTTTGTTGCTTCGTCTATTCTGGCTTTCCTAACGAATTCCTTATAACTTTGGGCAATGCAAACAGAAGCGAGGGCATATCTTGTTGCTTTTTCATCAGGAATTTTGATGAAGAAAGCAGTTGGCTTTTCATCAAATTCTGCGAAGTTAATTTGGTTTGAAGATGTGAGCAAACAAATTCCGTTGTCGGCAAACATGCTGAGCTTGTTTGTCAGCGTGCTCATATAGCCATCACGAGTTGTTTTTGCTTGAGATTGTGTTATATGAACGGTAAGTTGCCTTGTTGGACTAAATGGGCTTCTGCCGTTGAAATATTGCTTGATATATTCAAAATCGTTTTCTTTGTTCATTGCGATTTTGTATGCATTATAAAAGTTGAATTTTTCAACCGTCATTCCAAGCTTTGGATTTTCGCTATCTTCAAGCATGGCAATAATAATGGCACGGAAGTAATCTCTTGCACCGTCTTCCCAGCTAGATTCTTTTTCGTTTGTTGTTGGGCAGATGGCGGAGCAGATGTCTTGAATGTCTTCATAACACTCATCTCTAATCTTTGCTTTTTGCGCTTCAACATCAAGCAATGTGTCTCTTAAAGATGCAAAAGCATGGCCATTAAACTCAAACCACTCAGCATCAGAAACCATTCCAACTGGTTCAAGGTTTGGATGGTTAGATATAGGGTCGTTTGTGTGTTTTAAGATGGTGCGCTCTAAGTGCAATTGATAGTGCCAATTTTTATAAACAGATTCAAGTGGATTCCATTGCAAACTAGAGTATGGATCAACAAAATCAAGAAGTTTAACTGTGTATCCACTTTCTTGAAGTTTTTTGCTGTGATGGGCAAATATTTCCCCTTTAGGATCTGTTATAAACATTGATGGTTTGTTTTTGTATTCACTGATAATTTGAACTGCTGGTTCAACAAAAGAAACAGTTTTTCCGGTTCCGGTTGCTCCAACAATGAGACAGTGGCAGTCTGGGGTTAGCCTTACGGTCAGCTTGCCTTTGTTGAATTTTGCATAAAAAGGAATTCCTCTTGAAGAAATGTTTTTGAGTTCATTAAAATCAATTCCCTTGAACGCTTTTTCAAGTTCCTTATCATTCATAAAGTGTTGGTTTTCAAGGTTGTCTTTACCTTTCATTTTAACATTGTCTTTGCTTTCTTTGCTCATCCAACCAAGCAGGGAAAAAACAAGAGCCAACCCCTCAATAATCATATAGATTACCCATGTTGTTGAGGTTGCCAGATAGTTAATAACAAGTGCAATATCAAAGGTGCCCGTGTCGATTATCATGCTAAGCATGACGCTGACTATATAGCCTACGACGATTGCAAATAGGGCAAAAACTAAAATCTCTGACAAGCTTGTTTTTTTATCTGACATTGTTGTCTCTCCTTAAAAATTTTTCGTTAAAATATTGTTTGTTCTAAATTCCTGCAAGTGGCTTTCTTATGGCATATAGAATGGTGATCAAAATGATAATGGCAACGGCGCCAATAACAAAGTTAACGAGTTGTGATTGAGCATTTTTTCTTCCAGCATCATCATCACTCTTTGAATATCGGACACCCAAGATGATTGAATATACGATAGACAAAACAAGCAAAACGCCGATAGCGTATGGCCCAACAAGATCTATAAATTTATATAATGGGGATGTTACTGGGCTGTCAGCGGTTGCTTCGTCAAGCAAATGAATAAAGTTAGACAGGGTTAATGCAAACATAAAATCCTCCAGAAAAATCAAAAATTATTTTTATATATTAATAATAACAAATGGAAAAATATAAATCAAATAAATTACGATATAATTTTTGGAAATTTTAAGTTTTTTTCGGCATCGTTTGGTAAAAATTTTATTGTTTTTCAAAAATTTTGATAAATTCGTTTTGAAAATGGAAAGATATGTGGTAACATACTTGTAGTCTAAAAAGAAGGAGAAAACGAAATGAGAGATTTAATGAGCCTTTTAGCAGATAAGACTAGTGATGTTGTTAAAACTGCTTATAATGCATTTTTGAGCGTTGTTAACACATTGTTCCCAATCGTTCTTGGTGTTCTTATTGTTTTTGGCATTATTTATTCTATTATTCTTGGAATTCAATATGCTAAGGCAGAAGATGCTGAGAAACGTGACGCAGCTAAGAAACATCTTGTTGGAGCAATTGTTGGTATTGTTATTGCCGCAGCTTTGGTTGCAATCCTTTGGATCGTTTTGACAACTGTTGATTTGAGTGGGTTGTTTAATTTTAACGAAGTAGCAGTATAATAGCAACTCAAAATCAAATAGATTTTGCAAAATTAAAATAAAAGGTTACGAACGCGTAGCCTTTTTCTCGTTTCAGGGAAAAATGTAAAAAGAGGTGTGTTATTCACTAAATTTTTACATTTTTTTGTTGTTTTTGGCGATTTTTATTTTGATACAAATACAACTTATGTTATATTATATATAAATAAATAGAAACGTAAATTTTAACGCAAAATAGATAAAGCATAGGGGAACAAAAGGGTGAAAACGTTTTTAATGGCAATGGGGTTAAAAGTCGGAAGTCTTTTCGCAAATGGCGAGGGGGCTATGGCTGATTTGGCAAACGAATCAGCTGCGCTCGGCGGATTGTTTAATTGGCTATTTGGTGTTTTTGAATGGATTTTGGAACACCTTGTTTGGCTGTTATATTTTATAATCAAGTTCGCCCTCAATATTGTTGATTTTGTTCATTACTTTATTCAGCGCCTTATTGGTATTGATTTTTGGAATAACCCTTCTGCTAACCTCACAGACCTTACAGAGTCAGATATCCTTTTCAAGTTCCTTTTAAGTGATGTAGTCATAAATGTTTTCAAGTATATGCTCGTTATTGGCTTGTTGCTTCTTATTCTTTTCAGCATTGTTGCGATCGTTAAAGCTGATTATGCTGGTGCTTCAAACGAAGGCGGAATGAAAAGAAAGCCCGATGGAAGCACGGGGGGACCATACAACAACAAAAAGGGAATTTTGGTTAAAGCCTTGAAGGCGATTGCTTTGGTTATATTGGTTCCGCTCATGACAATTTTTGGATTGCTTGCGAGCAACGCTGTTCTTGCCAGCATATTGAACGCGATTCAACCAGAAAATAACACGCTCACACTTGGCGGGCAGATTTTTGTTGCTAGTGCATATAGCGCAAGCAGATATAGAAATTATGTTGATGAGGGCCAAAGGTATGTGGCCTCATATGACTATACCTTTGCATATAATGCCTATGAATATAGAGATGACGTAAACGGCAGAACTTATTATTATTACGTTCCAGTTGATGGCACGGGAACCATCTATGAGGTCTATAACGATGACACAAATACATTTGTAGATTCTGCTTCATCAGCCTTCTTTAGCACGGCTACTGCTGACACCGATGCAACAGATAGCATACATCGCTACTTTATGTCTGGAAGCAATTTCAGGGTTTATAAACTTGCGGATTATGAAACCGATAAATCGTCATATTATCTTGATGAGGCGGCAGAGGCCACTTTTGAAAACGGTGTAACAAAAGAGAGAATTGCCGAATTATATTCAGGAACGCAGTTCTTCTCTTGCAATGCCAACTTTGATCCAATTAATCCACAGGACTACGACATAAACGAAGAAAAGCTTCATGCATTCATTTATAAATACAAAAAGAATAGTGGAGCCGCAAATACAGATGCTTTATATCTTGCGTCCTTTACTAGCGATATAGACAAGCTTGCTAAATACCACATATTAACCAAAGTTCGTGATGATGTTGATGTTTTAACCAGCAACCTTGGAATCTATCAAGCGTCAAGTGCATTAGATTTGTTCTCAACCGGATTGTTTGGATTGATTGACACAATTGATGGCTTGATCACGGCTATTGGGAAGTTGGCTGACAGCTCTGAACAAGACCTTTGGAGTTCCAGTGCAATAAGGTTGGGCGCTTGCTGGCAAGCAAACCCGGTTGTTCAGGCTGCCTATAACACATGGACGGCTTTGAAAATCTTTGAAAACTACCACATGGATTTTGAGAGTTCAGTAAGGAAAACCGCAACAACATGGTATGCTGAAAGCGGAAAGGTTATTAATGGCTCAGTTTTCACCAATAACAGTGAAACATGGGGATATTTTGATGGCGGAAGCAGTTGTGGTTTCACACCAATAACCCCTGAATATGAGGTTATGGCTGATCTTTATGACTTTGCAATCAAAAACTACGTAAAAATTTATGTTGTCAACAGCCAAAATGCAAAGATAGATTGGAGTGGGGTTAATCAGAATTGCTATAAACAGCACAGCGAGACCACCGGATTAATCGAGCTTTGTGTTAACTATAAAGATGAGGGCTATGTTGTATATAAGCCAACAAATTCAACAAGCGAGGAACATGGCGCGGTTTATTTGATGTGTTTATATAACACTCAAACAGGGCTATATGATCCAATAATTCCTGGCAACCTAATCAATAATGACGGGGTTGTTGCAAGGTTCAAGAGTTCAGCGTATAGTTATTCGCAAGAACAAGATAGCGGGAATGAAGGGCTGGTTATTGCACGAGGTATTTTTGATGGCTCAAACCAAGCGCCAACCTTCATTTCAGAATTGCTGTATGACACAAACGGCAAGCAACTTACTTCAACAGCGCCTGTATATTTCAAAGCGGCGCAATCTTCTCAAAATGGCATCACAACAACAAGAGATCATACTCTTGCGGTTACTTATGGTGGAATAGTAACGCCACCAGACACCGATAGCGCAACTGGAATTATCACATATAACGATTTGCCTGATGACTTCACATTTGATGCAACTTCGCTGAGCATAAGAGTTGATGGCGGCGACCCAATTAGTCCGGCGCTTACGCCTATGGTAGGGGCTAACAAAACAAGATATTCGTTCACGCAGGGTGGTAGAACCTACTATTTTGATGTGTTCGTTGATACAACAAATCATAAAATGACAATCGCGCCTTACCATATGTATTCTTATACGGCGGAAGAAACGCTTCATTCATTCTCTGGCATCAATTTTGATTATGTTGGGGCAACAAGAGGTGGAACGCCAACTTTATATTGCACAAATTCAGCGGATGAATCAAGAAGGCTTATTGCTGTTTCAGGTTCTTATGAATTGCCAGATTCAACGAATTATTATTACATTGCAAATAGCACAACATCCTCAACAACAAATAAACTTGTGGGAAGTGCATATAATGCGTATTCATATATCGACAAAGAAGTTGCAGACACGCCAGTTTTGAACTTTGCGAATATCGCAGTTGCAATGCGCAATAGTGGCTTACAATATGTTGATTTGTTCAATGGCACTGGACCATACACGCTTAATTCCCCTAAGATTGATCCTAGTGATTCAAGCAAGGGAACTTATACACTAACCGCAACGGCACTAACAAGTTTCAGTGTTAACTATGCAGATAATAACATCTATGATAACAACAACAATTTGGTTACGGGTGTTGTTTTAAGCGGTTATAACTCTCTAACTCAAAATGGTTCTATTGCGTTCTATGAAAATGGAATTAATTCAGCAATAATAAGTTTCCATGTTGATAAGACTGATTCAATCAATTGGAGTGATGATAGCGACCTTATTAACAAGATTATTGCGTCACTTGATGAAGAGAGCGAGGCTGTTCATATCACTAGTCTTTATGCCGATAAAACAACATATCAAACGTTGCCATCATTCTCGCACGAACTTTCTTCAAAGCTTTCAGAAAACTTGCAACCAATTGCAATATATTTCAATCGTGATTCAATTGGAATGCAAGTTGTGTCTGCGGATTTGAGCATGCTTGATGCAATAAGAGTTCATATCAGGTTGTTTGGTTCATCAATTCGCCACATTAGTTCTCACAATGTGTTTAACTATTCTGATGGTTCATTTATTCTTGATTATAACTTTGACACTAGAACTGGTGTTAAGATGCAAAACATTTTCCAAGCATCAAGACTTAATCTTATTGTTTTGGTTGCAGCCACAATACTCGTGTTCAAGATTTTAATGCAGAGTATGTGGGGGCTCATCAAACGTATTTATATGATAACGATTTTGATGATGATAATGCCTGGTGTTGCAGGGCTTATGCCTCTTGACGATGGCAAGAAGTTTGGCTCTTGGGTTTCAGAACTGGTTAAAAACATCTTCTCAGCATATGGCGTTTTGATTGCGCTTAATCTATATTTTGTTTTGGTTCCGGTTATCGACAGCGCAACAGCAAACTTGTTCTCAACAAATCTTGCAGATTATCCTTCAACCATAAGAAACAGTATCTTGTTAAGACGTCCAGAACTATTAAATGTTTTGGCGGCGTTGCTATTCAACTTGGTTGCATTAACACTTCTTCAAACTCTTCCTGGATTCATCGCAGGGCTTGTTGGCGGTGGAGAAGTTTATAAAGAAGGTGGAGATGTTAAGAAGGATGTTGACTCAATAGTTAAAGACACAGCCAATAC
>JAFSVR010000025.1 GCA_017444895.1 Clostridia bacterium | reverse complement strand
GAAGAAGAAAAAAAGCAATTGCACGAGTTCGCCTTATTCCATCAAGCAAGGCAAACTTTGTTATCAACAAAACTGAGTTTGATAAATATTTTGCTGGCATGGACGCCTTAAAGATTATTGCAAAACAAGCCCTTGTTTTGGTTGATGCTGAAAACAAATATGATGTTTTTGTTAATGTTTATGGCGGTGGACTTGCTGGCCAAGCAGGCGCAATTAGACATGGAATTGCTCGTGCACTTGTTCTTGCAAACGAAGGATATAAAGCAGAACTTAAAGGCGCAGGATTCTTAACAAGAGATCCAAGAATGAAAGAGCGTAAGAAATACGGCCTTAAGAAAGCAAGAAAAGCACCACAATTCAGCAAGAGATAAAATTTTTACCCAAGCTTATGGCTTGGGTTTTTTATTCGCTTAAAACATTTGACATAAAATAGAGCTGATGCTATTATGTAATTAATAAGTGTGGATAAGGGGGAAAATATGGCTGAAGAAAGAAAGACAAGAACTCAGGCGGGGGCAAGAAAGCCAGCAACAAAAGCACAGGCACCTAAGAAACCTGTTGCAAAGAAAGAGGTTGAGCCAGCAAAACAAGAGACAATTGTTAGGGAGCAGCCTAAACAAAATAAAGAGAGAGCGGTTTTGACGGGGGCAAATGGGGCGCTTGGTCTCAATATTGCCGGCGTTGCAATTGGCGTTATTAGTCTTTTGGCATTTACTGCTGTTATGCTTGTTATGATTGTTTCAAATTCACCAGCAACAATTAATGTTATTTTGCAAGTTCTTGCAATCGTTTTGGTTGGGTTGGTTGCTTGGCTGTGCTATTGCCAACTTAAAAGGAATTTTGATGTTCAAAAAGCAAACTTGTATATTGCCAGCGAGTTGATTTGTGAATTGATAGTTGCAATTCTTGCAATCGTAGGCTTTGGAAGCTATTTTGCACTGCTCGCAATGGTTCCAATGGTTGTTATTTCTGCTGTTAAGCTTTGGATTATGCAATCATTAATTAAAAAGTAATTTTAATAAAAGGTTGCCACGGCTTTTGGTCGTGGTTTTTCTTTGAGCAAAATGTTCACAAACCTGTTAAAATTGTTAGTAAATATTATAATTAAGTTATATAATTATATTATGGAAAGTATGAATTTTGACGCAGTTATAATTGGTGGCGGGCCAGCTGGAATAACAGCTGGGATTTATCTTGCAAGGGCGGGGAAAAAAGCGGCTCTTGTTGAAGGCGGAATGTTTGGCGGGCAGGTTGCAACAACATCTCTTGTTGAAAACTATCCTGGGACGGGAGCAATCGAGGGCTCAGAATTATCGCTTAGAATGCTTGAAGACCTAAAAAGGACCAACGTGCATGTTATTAATGAGAATGCTGATGCCGTGGATTTTTCTAAGGAAGATAAGGTTGTTGAAACCAAAAGTTATAGGCTTATAGCAAAAACCGTTATTCTTGCGATGGGTGTCAGACCAAGGCAGATTAATGAGGACCTTGAAAACAAGTTTAGGGGCAGGGGTGTTAGTTATTGCGCAACCTGCGATGGTGCACTATATAAACACAAAGACGTTATGGTTATTGGTGGCGGGAATAGTGCCTTTATTGATGCTAAATATCTATCTGGTATTGCAAGAAATGTTTATCTTGTTCATCGCACAGATAGGTTCAGGGTTGGAGATAACGTTGTTAAGGAAACTGAAAAACTGGGTGTTAAGATTATAACATATAATGTTTTGTCAGATATAGTTGGGGATAAGATTGTTGAGGAGGTTGTTTTAACAAACACTCAAACCGGCAAGCAAACAAAGGTTAAGGTTAATGGATTGTTTATTTCTGCTGGCAGAGTTCCAAACACTGAACTGGTTGCAGGCAAACTACCTCTTGATGAAAATGGCTTTATTGAAAGTGCAGACTGCAAAACCAATATTGAAGGCGTTTATGCGTGTGGAGATATAAGAACAAAGCCTCTTAGGCAGATTGTTACTGCAACAAGTGATGGAGCCGTTTGTTCAGCACTTGCAGTTCTATATTTAAGCAAAAGATAGGTGTATATGAAAGTGATAGGAAACAAATGGGATGAAGTTTTGGGTGAAGAGTATGCAAAGCCATATTTTTTGGAAACCTTAAAAAGGGTAAACAAAGAATATGAGGGGCATAAAGTTTATCCTCCTCAAAGCAGAGTTTTTTCTGCGCTTAAACTTACCGATTTTGATGATGTTAAGGTTGTTATTCTTGGGCAGGATCCATATCACGGATATGGCCAGGCGCATGGGCTTTGCTTTTCGGTTTTACCTGGTGTTGATATTCCACCATCTCTAAAAAACATCTTTGGAGAAATTTCAAAAGATGTTGGTGGCTTTATTCCAAACAATGGCTGCTTGATTCCTTGGGCAAAGCAGGGGGTGTTGCTTCTTAACACTGTTTTGACAGTGAGGGAAGGGCAGCCACAAAGCCATAAAAACATTGGCTGGCTGACATTTACTGATGCGGTTATAAAAAAATTGAGTGACGAAAAAGATGGGCTTGTGTTTTTGCTTTGGGGCAGAAATGCAATAGACAAAAAGGTTCTTATTGATGAAAAAAAGCATCACATATTAACAGCACCACATCCAAGCCCTCTTTCTGCATATAATGGTTTTTTTGGATGTAAGCATTTTAGCAAGTGCAATGAAATATTAAAAGGGGAAGGGAAAGAAGCGATAGATTGGCAAATTCCAAATATTTAATGAAGAAAGTTCTCGCGTTTGTTTTTTCAGTTGGTTTTGCGCTAATGACACTGTGTGTGCCAATGCTTTTTGCTGTTAAAGTTAACGCTACTACTTATGCCATTTCTAGCAATGCAATAAGTGTTTTACCCGCCACCTATAGCGGAGCAAACGCTGATTCATTTACACCTTTCGATTTCTCGCTTGAAACGAGGATGTCTGGCAATTCATATAAACCAAGTGTTAACGAATATGGAGAGTTTGATGTTCAAATTCCTATAACAATTTCTGAGAATCTAGCAAAAACAACCAATTATGTTTTAGGTATATGGGTATATTTCCCAAATAGGAACTTGCTTGATTTAACAATTGGCCTGTCGGGCACAACTTCTTCTCTTGAAGATGGAAATGTGAGTGCCACAATTTCTCATACAGATCTTGCAACGCTTTTAACAAAAACAAATGTTTCAGAGCAGGATAGTGTTAATGGTGCTGATGGGTATTCTTGGAACTATCTTGAAATCCCATTTAGTGCATTTATCAAAACCAATGCGTATGAAGGAGATAATTATATTTCTTTTTCTTCATTAGACATTAAGTATACAAAATATGACGAGACAACAACATCTGATGCATTGCAGTTCTATGACGCAAAAATTGTTGAAAAGACACTTATCAATGTTTATGTTGAAGAAGAAAATAAACAACCATATAGACTGTTTAAGGTTAATCCTCAAATAACTTTTGATGATTTGTTCTTGGGTGACAAGGCAACTTTGCCAGCAAGAAGCAGTGTTGTGGTTTATGCGTGGGTTGGAACTAAAGACATTGTTGCCGAATCGAGCACGCATTATTTTGAAGTTAGTGTTACGGCCAATGGAACAACTGAACCATGGGAATATGGCGGGGAT
Source organism: Clostridia bacterium (assembly GCA_017444895.1). GTDB lineage: Bacteria > Bacillota > Clostridia > Christensenellales > UBA1242 > UMGS2070. The sequence goes on along the minus strand of JAFSVR010000025.1, from coordinate 42,743 downwards.
TATGTTTTTAGTTCAGAAGGAAACACGGTTATTGAATTTGTTGTTAAAAACAGCGCTCATGAAACATTGCTCGGAACAACTTATCATTGCAATATAGCAGAATTCAAGGGGGTTTCAATCAATCAAAACTTAAACAAGTTTGAAAAGGGCGTTTCTCAAAGAATATATTATAGCCTCAACAAAAAGTTAACATCATGTGGTGATTTAAGTTTTGAGGTTTCAAACGATTGTGCTAAAATAGTTTCAATGAATCTTGAAAGCCGATATGTTGTTGTGGAAATGGTTAAAGAGGGTACTTTCACGCTTTCTGTTTCAACAAACGGCAATAGAAAATATAAGGCAGATATGGTTTTGGAAGATTCTAAACAATTCAAGATTGTTGCTCCAAAAGACAATCATGCAGGGCTCAAAATAGCAATGTGGATTATGCTTGGGATTGTTGTTGGTGGCGGAACTGTTGTTGGCATAAAAGCAATCATAAAAGCTAATAAATATAAAGTAAGGTGATGAAGGTATGAATGAGTTTGGTTTTGAAGATAGCGAGTATTCATATAGCAAAATCCCATATGATGATAAGCCAATTGTTCGCGATGATCCTGGAACATATGCCAGAAGGCGAAAAAGGGTTTCAGAGCAGGCAAAAGCGAGCGGAAGAGCTGGGAAAACATTAACTGTCATCGTTGCTATTTTGCTTGTTGTTCAAATTGTTTTTGGCGGGCTTTTAATTAGGTTGTTTGTTATTGCCAACACTCCAAAAGTGGTAAGCAATTCAAATATAAGCATTTCAACTGACGGCTCTGGGGAAAGTTGGGCGGCAGCAACAAAAGCAAAACTTTCGGCTGTGTGTGTTGGGGCAAAGCCAAAAACCTCAGGTGAAGTTACATATTCAAACTTTTTTGAAATGAAATCTAGTGGGGCTGGCGTTATCATTGACTTAGACAAAGAAGGGGGCAACGTTACAATAACCACGTGTTATCACGTTGTTTCAATAGACACAACAAAGATATATGTTTTGCTTTATGGTTCATACACACCAATTAAAGCAACGTTGGTTGGGTATAGCAGTGAGTATGATATTGCCGTTTTGAAAATTACAAATAATAATGAAGTTCGTGGCAGTGTGTGTATGAAAGCCGACATTGCTAATAGTGCAGAGGTATGTGAGGGTGATTCCGTGATTGCAATTGGAAATCCTCTTGCAAACGGTTTCAGTGTTACAAGTGGAATAATTAGTGCGCCTGTTAAGAATATTTATGTTGAAGACAACCCAAATGAAATGCGGGTTATGCAACTAGATGCCGCAATTAACCCCGGTAATAGTGGTGGCGGATTGTTTAATCGCCGTGGTGAACTTGTTGGAATAGTTAATGCAAAGAGTATGGACAGGTTGGTTTATAGCAATGGTTCATATAGTATAGATTCAAAAGAGGGAACAAGTTTTGCAATCCCAAGCAATATCGCGGTGGGGCTTTCTAGGAACATCGTTAGGAATGATGGTAATCCGATTGCCGTTACAATTGGGCTTGCTTTTAATGTTGGAACTAGCCAGGATTCTCTTGACGCTGAATCAGGGCGTTTGGTTTCGGTTGTAACCTATGTAACAAAAACCCAGTCAGCGGTTAATGCCGGCTGTAAAGATAACGACGTTGTTATTAACTTTTCGTATGTTTTTGGTGGACAAACGGTTGTTGTTAATGTTACTTCTGCGTATGATTTTGATGATCATAAGTTCAACATTGAAGATGGGTCTATTGTTACATTCAGCGTTCTTCAAAATAATATTCCAAAGACTTTCCAATTGACGGCAACGGCAATCAGTGTAAGTTAAAAATTTTGTATAATTTGCTTGCATAATGCAAATTAATTTGCTATAATGAAATTGACATTTGTGGAGGGTTAATTATGACTGAGAAAAAAGTTAAAGAGATTTTGGCAAAGCAACTTGGCGTTGATGTTGGTAAGATTAGCATGGAAACCAACATTGCAACAGATTTGGGTGCAGACAGCCTTGATTTGGTTGAAATTCTTATGAGCCTTGAGGATGAATTCTCAATTTCAATTCCTGATGAGGCAATCCCAGGAATCAAAACTGTTAAGGATCTTGTTAATTTCATTGACAACGCAAAATAGATTGTAAAAAATATCCACCCTGAAAAGGGTGGTTTTTTGTTTATAAAAAAACCGCAAATTCCAATTTCGACTTTTAATACCGAAGCGGTAGAATAGTAGCCAGCTCCACCAAAGCTACCTTGTGGCACATAATCTTCAAACTTAGTGCTGCTGTCGTCAGACTCTGACACGGTTCATAAGAATTTTATTGCACAAGACCTTGGAATCAACACTGCTTGCTCTTCTCAGCCTTCCATATTAAAAGCCTAAAAAGGCGTTCGGCCCCTGCTAAAGCAGATTTCAGGGTAATAGGGCACTGCTAGCTCCCCACCTATTGCGGTAGTAATATAATAGCATAGTTTTTGCTATATTGCAAGCCTTAAGGTTGATATTAAGGGCAAAATTTTGCAATAAAAACAATGTTTATCGCTAATTGATTTGCAAATCTTAAGCGCTGTGTTATACTTTATCTAGTGGAGAATGAAGAATATGGAAACAAATGCAAGCAGATTTATAAGTAGCTATAACATAATAGATAAAACGCTTAGGGATATTTATAACCTTAAGCCAAATCTAACATTCAGTGATGTTATAAGAAAGGTTGCCTCTGTTAATTCAGTTATAAAGAAATATGAAGATGATTTGGTTGACTATGGCAGGCTTAGAAATGCCATTGTTCATAGAAACATTAGTGGGGCAGTTATCGCTGAACCGCATGATGATGTTGTTTTGAAACTGGAATCTATTGCAAGGCTCATTGCAACGCCACCTCGTGCGCTTGATTATAAAGTTGTTAACCGCAAGGTTTTCACAATTGACGGAAATGAAAAAATGAGAAACATTTTTGTTGAAATGTTTAAGTCTGGCTATTCCAACATTCCTGTATATAGGTCTAACACTCTTCTTGGTGTTATAAGTAGGAAGATGCTTGTTGAGGCAATAGGGCAGGTTGAATTTAACAAAAAATCACTTGAAGAGTTTCTTGACAAGCCCGTTATTGAAGCGCTTAGTCTTGAATCATTCTCAGACCACTATGAAGTTGTGCCTTCAAATATAACAATTGATAGTTTGCTATATATGTTCCAACAAAATCGCAAACTTTCAACAGTAATAATAACAAAAAGTGGAAATTATACCGAACAACCACTTGGAATTGTTGTAACGGCAGACACGATTGATATGCAAACAATTCTGGACAATTACTAAAATTAGCAAAAATTTATTAATTTTTCAATATAATTTTCTTAATTTTGCACTTTTTTGCTGTAAACAGCCAACAATGAGGATATATGGAATACAATAGCGAATGGAAAGATTTTGAGGTTTTGAAAACCGGAAATGGGGAAAAACTTGAACGTTGGGGCAGGGTTTTTTTGCTGAGGCCAGATCCTCAGGTTATTTGGCCGGCTAGTGAGGATCTGTCAAAATTTAAGCAACTTAATGCACATTATCACCGCTCTAACGAAGGTGGTGGTGGCTGGAAAATTTTAAGACCTATGCCAGACGAGTGGCAAATTTCCTGGAGAAATTTAACATTTAAGGTGAAGCCAATGGGTTTTAAGCACACCGGTCTTTTTCCAGAACAGGCAGTTAACTGGGCTAAGCTGATTGAACTTATTGAAAACGCCAACAGGCCAATCAGTGTTCTTAATCTGTTTGGATATACAGGAGGAGCAACGGTTGCATGTGCAAGTGCTGGGGCGTCTGTATGCCATGTTGATAGTGCAAAAGCGATGGTTGAAAGATGTAAAGAGAATATTGAACTTTCCGGGCTTAAAGATGCCCAAGTTAGATATATAGTTGACGATTGCCGTAAGTTCGTTTTGCGTGAAATTAAGCGTGGTAAAAAATATGATGCAATCATCATGGATCCGCCATCTTATGGCAGAGGAACAAATGGTGAGGTTTGGAAACTTGAAGATAACCTGTTCGAGTTTGTTAAACTTTGTGGGGAACTTTTGAGCGACAATCCATTATTTGTTTTGATTAATAGCTACACAACAGGGCTGGGTTGCACCGTAATGGAAAATGTTTTAGAGTTTGCCATCGCTAAGAAAGGGGTAAAGGAAAGTTATGAACTTTGCTTGCCAGTTAGTGATGGAACGTTTTTGCCATGTGGGAATAGCGCATTGCTAACTTTTGGAAAAACAAAAAGCAAAAAATAGAAGGGTTAGATATGGAAAAGATGGAAGTTTTTTATGAAGACAACCAAATAGTTGTGGTTAAAAAACCGCAGAATGTCCCAAGCCAGGAGGATGAAACTGGCGATCTTGACATGCTTTCAATGGTGAAAAGTTATGTTAAAGAAAAATATAATAAGCCGGGTGAGGCTTTTATTGGCTTGGTGCATAGACTGGATAGGCCAACTGGTGGGATCATGGTTTTTGCTAGAACGTCTAAGGCTGCTGAGAGGCTGGGTGAACAAATTAGAAATGGCGAACTGGATAAAACTTATTTTGCTGTTTTGAAAGGTAAACTTCCGGCCAGTCATGGTGTTTTAGTTAATTATTTGCTCAAAGATGAGAAGTCTAATAAGGTGAGCATTGTTCCTCAAAGTCAAACAGGAGCAAAGAGGGCGGAACTTGAATACAATGTTCTTGAAACAAAGGGGGAATTGTCGCTCGTTCAAATAAAACTAAAAACTGGGAGAGGGCACCAGATTAGAGTTCAGTTCTCAAATATAAAATGCCCCGTTTATGGTGATCAAAAATATGGTGGCAAAGATATGCCAAAAGTTAATCTTAATCTTTTCGCATGTGAACTTAAATTGGTTCATCCAACCAAGAAGGAGAGGATGACATTTAGGTGCTATCCACCAGAAAATCTTGATGCCTGGAACAAGTTTAATTTAGAAAAATATTTAACCATCAATATTAACAACTAATGTAAAATTTGCAATAAAAAGCCCGTAAAACTAATAAATTTTACGGGTTTTTTATTGTTTTTGTGTTTTTATTTCAATTGACTTATGGCAACACTAAGGGCAACGGTTGCTCCAACAATTGGGTTGTTTCCCATTCCAATAAAGCCCATCATATCAACATGAGCGGGTACACTTGATGAACCAGCGAACTGTGCATCACCATGCATTCTTCCCATTGTGTCTGTAAGACCATAACTTGCAGGACCAGCTCCAACATTGTCTGGATGAAGTGTTCTGCCTGTGCCGCCACCACTTGCAACGCTGAAATAATTTTTTCCGTTTTCAAAGGCCCATTTCTTATATGTTCCCGCAACTGGATGTTGAAAGCGGGTTGGGTTAGTGCTGTTCCCGGTTATTGAAACGTCAACTTGTTCGTATTTCATTATTGCAACGCCCTCACTAACGCTGTCTGCACCGTAAACTCTAACCTTGCTTCTATCTCCATTGCTGAATTTTTTTGAGCCTGTGACTTTAAGTGCATTTTTTGCATAATCAAATTCGGTTTGAACATAGGTGAAACCATTTATCCTTGAAATGATATATGCAGCATCTTTGCCAAGCCCGTTAAGAATTATGTTAAGTGGGGTTTTTCTTACTTTGTTTGCGGTGTTGGCAATACCAATTGCGCCCTCGGCAGCGGCAAAACTTTCGTGTCCTGCAAGGAAGCAGAAGCATTTTGTGCTTTCATTAAGAAGCATGCTTGCAAGGTTTCCATGTCCAAGCCCAACTTTTCTTATGTCTGCAACTGAACCATTAACGCAGAATGCTTGCAAACCTTCGCCAAGCACTTTTGCAACTTGACCAGCCTTTCTAATGCCTTTTATAATTGCAACTGCACACCCAATGGTGTAGGCCCAAACGGCGTTATCAAAACAAATAGGTTGGATGCCTTTTACTATTGCATTAACATCAAGACCGGCGTCAAGACAAATCTTTTGAGCCTCTTCAAGGTTTTTGATGCCGTTTTGTGCAAGGAACTTATTTATGTTTGTGATTCGTTTTTCTTTTCCTTCAAATTCAACCATAAATCTTACTCCTTTCTTGGATCGATCACGCTGACAGCGTCATCAAATCTCCCATATTTTTTAGTGTTTTGAGCAATTGCATCAGCAGGGTTAATACCTTTTTTAATATCGGCCATCATTTTCCCAATTGCAACATACTCATATCCAATTATTTCTTTATTCTGATCCAATGCGAGTTTTGTTATATATCCCTCAGCAACATTAAGGTATCTTGGCCCTTTTGCGCGAGTTGAATAAATTGTTCCCACTTGGCTTGACAGCCCTTTGCCAAGATCTTCTAGCCCAGCACCAATTTCAAGACCATTAAGGGAAAATGCAGATTGAGAGCGACCATAAACTATTTGCAAAAAAAGTTCCCTCATTGCAACATTGATGGCATCACAAACAAGGTCTGTGTTAAGAGCTTCCAAAATGGTTTTTCCCGGCAAAATTTCTCCGGCCATTGCAGCGCTATGTGTCATTCCACTGCAACCAACCGTTTCAACAAGCGCTTCTTCAATGATTCCGTTTTTGATGTTAAGCGTGAGTTTGCAGGCGCCTTGTTGTGGGGCACAGGTTCCAACGCCATGTGTTAATCCAGAAATATCTTTGATTTCTTTTGCGTGGATCCATAATCCTTCTTCTGGGATGGGTGCATTTTGATGAATCCCACCTGAAGAAAGTGGACACATAGTTTGAATATGTTTTGAATAATTCATAGTTTTCTCCTTTACGCCTAGATTATAGCAAATTATGAACAAAACAACAAATAAATAAGCGCGATAAAATTGTTTTGATAATTTTGCTGATTATGGTATATTATAAGGAGAGGATAGGATAGTGGCAGGGATAAAAGAATACAGAACAATTGAACAAACCAGCGCAATTGAATATGATGAGAAAAAATCTCGTTTTATTGGCGTTGTAACCCATGTTGAAAATCAAGAGCAAATTGATAGTTTTTTGGCGAGCCTCAAAAAAGCAAATAAGGATGCAAAGCATATTTGCTATGGCTATTGCTTGGGCATAGATAAGTCAATAACAAAAAACAATGATGATGGCGAGCCGGCTGGAACTGCAGGTGTTCCAATAAGCCAAGCGCTTGCGCAAAGTGGGCTCACTGATACGTTGGTTGCAGTTGTTAGATATTTTGGAGGAATAAAACTGGGGGCAAGCAGGCTCCTAAGAGCCTACCACACGGCCGCAAAAGAAGCGCTTGCCGGTGCGAAAGTTGCACACATGGTTGACTGCGCTGTTTATGCCTTGACGGTTAAGTATCCGGACTTCGTTCCAATTGGAACATACCTAAGAGATAATAAAATCACGATTATTTCTGCAGAATATGGGGAGTGTGTTAAATTGAGAATTGCTATTCCTTCTCAATCTGCAGATAAGCATATTAGCGAACTTAAACTTAAAATGCAAGATGAATTTTTGTGTTCTAAGGTTGATTCGGCTTTTTTCAAAGTGGATTAAATGGGCGTTATAACAAAAATTGAGGTTCAACGAAACAAAAAAAGAGCAAGCGTTTTCATTGATAACGCCTTTTTTTGTGGGCTAATGGTTGAAACTGTTGTTGCAAACAGACTTAAAGTTGGCCAAAATGTTGATGAGGATGAACTAAAACGCATTATTGTTGAAAGTGAAACTAAACGAGCAACTGAATATCTTTTGAAACTTATTAGTGGGCGGATATATTCAAAAAGCGAACTATTAACAAAACTTAAAAGTAAAGGATATGATGAAGAAGTTGCTGGTTGTGCAACGTGCAAACTTGAAGAATATGGTTATATTGATGATGAAGCATATGCAAAAACTTATGTTGAAATGCCGGGTTAAAAAGCCGTTTACAGATTAAGCAAAAACTCCACCAAAAGGGCATCAGTGATGATTTTATACAATTTGCACTAAATGAGCAAAAAGATAGCGGTGAATTGGAAAAGATTAGCCAAATTTCTGCAAAATATCTCAAAAACAAAGATAAAACGCCAGAAAATATGCAGAAGTTGACAAGGTATTTGGCGGGGAAGGGCTTCAAATTTGATGATATAAACCAATATTTGGGAGGATATGATGATGAAAGTTGGGACTGACTTGATTGTGATTGAAAGATTTAAGAGTTTTATTGATAATAAAAATAAACTTAGCAGGATATTCACTGATCAAGAGATTGCTTATATTGAAAGCAAAAAGGGAATGAATCCTATAAGCATAAAAAAGAACCCGCCAGAACTTAATACCATGGCGGGGCTGTATGCTTCAAAAGAGGCCGTTTTGAAGGCAATTGGTGTTGGGGTTAACAACGGTATTGGTTTTAAGGATGTTGAGGTTTTGCATGATGATCAAGGTGCGCCTTTTATCGTTTTGTATGGCAAGGCAAAGGCTTGGTTTGAAAAGTTAAAAATGACTGAAATTATCATAAATATCACTCATGATGGTGATTATGCTCACGCAATTTGCATAATTTCTTAATATTTATGTTGAAATGAATTAAAAACCGCAAAAAATATGCCATGTGTATTGACATTTGCTGTTTTTTGTGTTATTATTAATCGAACTTAAAAAAGGATACCTTGAAGTTTTTGGATGGGGAGGAAAAAATAATGGCAGTTTATAAAGCAAATAACGGTGGCAAGCGTTGGAGCGATAATTCCAAAGGGGCTAAAATTGGGATAACGCTTGGTGTTGCTGCTGGAATTCTTTTTGGTGGCGTTGTTGGGGCTAATGTTGCAACAAGCAGCATCATGAATGGCAAGGCTGATGAAGCCGCAAGACTTGCAAGAGAAGATGAAAGAAGCAAATATGTTGATTACATCAGCAAGGAAGACCTTAATGCTAATTATGTTGTTAAAAGCATGTACGATGAATTGCAGACAAAATATCAAAATTTGAACGATTCAATTCTTCCAATACTTTTCTCAACAATTAAGAATGTTGTTCCAAACATGGACGAACTAGAAGAGGGAACTAATGATCAAGTTGAGTGGCTTCAAAATGTTGAAACTGTTGTTAAAGCATATGTAATTACAGCCGCTGCTAATGAGGAAGCTTTGAAAGATGCTCTTGCAGAAAATGAAGGATTAACAACATCTCTTGATGCCCTTATCAATAACCTAAGTGCTGTTAGTGCTCAAGATGGGCTTAAGGCCGCTCTTGAAATGTCTAAAGAAGCATTTACAGGTCTTAAGAATGATATTGCATCTATTGCAAAATCAGATGATACAAAGATTGCTCAAGCAAAACAGTGGGGCGCTCTTGTTGATGGTTATAGAAACGAGCTTACGAACCTTGCAAATGAAGTTGATAGATTAGTTCAATTTGAGAACTATTATAACGAAATTGCAGACAAGATGGATCAATATGGGGTTCAAACACCTGCCGAACTTGTTGCGGTTCTTGAAGAAAAAATTGCAACTGCTGGTGCAGAAAGAGATCAAGCACAACAAGACCTAGCAGCAGCACAAGAAGCAATTGAGGGGTTAAACGAAGACCTTGTTCATTATAAAGAAGAAAATGATCAACTTAAACTTCAACTCCAAGCATTGCAGAACACTTCTTCACAAACTCAGATTTCAACTGAACAATCAGGAAATGGCGCAACTGGCGTTTCTGATAATCAAGAAGAAGACACTTCTTATCAAGGTGAAGACATGGGGCATACTCCTGGCCTTTCAGAATCTACTCATACGCACGATGATGATGCTGCTCCAAGAAGATAAAATAGCATATTAAAAGCACCCAGAAGGGTGCTTTTTTATTGACTAAATTTTTGGTCGTGATATATAATTATATTATGAATGAAATATTAGGCCGAGTTGCGTTCACGATAGGGACGGTTGATATATATTGGTATGGGATTATAATTGCAACAAGCATTTTGATTGCCTTTGCTTTGTCGTTTGCCTTGCTTAAAGTTAAGGGGCTTCCAAAAGACTTGCCAATTGATATTTTTTTGGCAATAATTCCTTTGGGTATAATCTGTGCGAGGTTGTTTTCTGTTATTTTTGATCCTGGAACAACAATTGCAGATTTCTTTAAGTTTAGGGAAGGTGGAATGAGCATTATTGGCGCCATTTTAGGTGGAGTTATTGGCATCACCATTTTGTGTGCTGTAAAGAAATATAACTTTCTTAAAATTGGCGACCTTATTGTTCCTGTTCTGATTCTTGCGCAGGCGATTGGACGATGGGGAAATTTTGCTAATCAAGAGGTTTATGGCAAAATTATCAGTGATGCAAGTTGGCAGTTTTTCCCTGTTAGTGTTTTAGTTGATGGGCAGTGGCACATGGCATTGTTTTTCTATGAGTTTGTTTTGAATTTGATAGGTTTTACAATTTTAATGATTCTATATTTCAAAACCAAAAAAACAGGCATCTGCACGGCAACATATTTAATCTATTACGGAGTTATACGCAGTATTCTTGAAAGTTTCAGGGATAAGCAGTATGTTCTTAAATGGGGCAATGTTCCAATTTCTCAATTGATTTCAGTTTTGTTTATACTAGCAGGTATTTCAATTGTGATTTGGATGGTTATATCGCAAAAGAAAGCAAAAACACAAGTGGAGAAAGCATAATATGGAAGAGTTATATACGCAAAGAGAGTTTGATGATAAAGTTAAGGAAATGCTTGCTGAAAGTGAAATTAAAATTGCAAAACAGCGAGATAAGATTTCTGAACTTAAAGGGGAAATAATAAGGCTTCAAAAGCAACTTGATGAAACTGATAAGCACGAGGTTGATGTTGCAACTGCAATTGAAAAATATCAAAAACGCAACAAATATCTTGAGAATATCGTTAATGTTCGATTGGCACTTGAGATTGAAAACCTTGAAGATTTCTTTGAAAGCATTAAAGGTAAAGAAGAGCTTGAAGATGAAGACCTTGTTAAGTTGGAAGATATAATTGAATCCATTAAGTCTTTTTCACAAGATGTGACGCAGACGCCAGATCTCGATGCGCAAGAGAAGGCAGAGGATATATCAAATGACGAAAAGAAGCTTGAAGAGAGATACTTAAAGTTGCTTTCTTTATATGAATATACAAAAGTCAGTTTGGGAGAAAGAAAACGAGGAAGGCCAAGGAAAGAAGAAGATACAATTGAAACATTCTTGAAGCATAAGAAAGAACAAAAGGAAAAAGAGAAAAAAGAAGCGCTTTTTGATTTTGAAGAAGCACTTAATCCAACTGATAGTTTGGAAAAAATAATGAAAGACCTCTTAAAGGATAATTAATTTGAAACATAAAAAAGAGCCCCGATAGGGGCTTTTTTGATGAGGTTTAATCTGACTTTTGTTCATCAGTTATGACGACCTCAGTTGTAAGCATTGTTGCACAAACGCTTGATGCATTGGATAGAGCAGATATTGTAACATATGCAGGGTCAATAATGCCTGATTCAAACATATCGCAATATGAAAGGTTTTTGGCATCAAATCCATGGTTTCTGTTTTTGTTTTCGGATATGGTTTTGATAACTTCTTCGGCAGAAACACCAGCATTTGCACAAATTTGTTTAATTGGGGCAGAAAGGGCGTTGATTACAATTTGCGCCCCCAACTTTTCATCATTAGAAAGCGTGGCGGGGAACTCTTTTAATTGGCTTTGTATTTTTAATAGGGCAGAACCTCCACCTATGATTATGCCCATTTCTCTTGCTGATTTTGTTGCAGATAAGGCATCTTCAATTCGCAATTTCTTTTCTTTGAGTTCAACTTCGCTGAAAGCGCCAACTTTAATTACGGCAACACCTTTTCCTAGTTTGCTTAAACGCTCTTCAAGGGTTGTTTTGTCAAAATCGTCAGGATTTTCTGCAATTTGCGAGCGAATTTGCGTTTTTCTGGCTTCAATTTCGTCAGCATTTCCAGCCCCATCAATGATGGTTGTTGAGTCTTTTGAAATTTTAACCGTCTTTGCAGAACCCAGTTTTTCAATGCTTATGTTTTTTATATCTTCACCATAGTCTTTTGATATGAATTTGGCACCTGTTAAAACAGCTATGTCAGACATAATAGAAAGGCGTTTTTGCCCAAAAGATGGGGCTTTTATGGCAACGCAGTTGAATATGCCCCTAACTTTATTTAAGATTATTGTTGCCAGGGCTTCGCCTTCAACGTCTTCGGCAATAATAAGCAATGGGGATGAAGACGAGGCAACTTTTTCCATTATTGGCAAAACATCGCTAGCCGTTGTGAGCTTTTTGTCTGTTATAAGAATTTTAGGGCTTTGAAGAATAATTTGCTGGTCGCCATTTTCGTTCATATATGGGCTGATATATCCTCTATCTATCTGCATTCCTTCAACAACAGAAAGCTCGGTTTTTTCGGTGTTAGATTCGCTTGTTGTTATGACTCCATCTTCGCCAATAATGCTAACTGCTTCGGCAATGAGTTCTCCAACTTCTTGGCTTGCAGAAGAAATGGTTGCAACTTGCTTAATTTCTTCTTTGCTGTTGATTGGCTTGCTCATTGCCTTTATGTTTTTTATTATTTCAGAAGTTGCTTTTTCAATGCCACTTTTAAGAAATACTGGGCTTGCTCCTTGATTTATGGCTTCAAGACCATCAGCAAAAATAGATTCCGCGAGAACTACTGCTGTTGTTGTTCCATCTCCTGCGGTGTCGTTAGTTTTGATGCTAACCTCCTTAACAAGGTTTGCCCCAACGTTTTCAAAAGGGTTTTTAAGCTCAATTTCTTTAGCAATTGTAACGCCATCATTGGTTATTAGGGGAGAGCTATATGGTTTTGCAAGAACGGCGTTTCGTCCTCTTGGCCCTAATGTGATTTTGACTGAACTAGAAAGCGTTTCGACCCCTTTTTTAAGCGCTTCTCTTGATTCTCTTCCAAAAATAATTGCCTTTGGCATTCTAGTTTTCCTCCATAATTGCTAAAATGTCAGTTTGACGAACTATAACATAGTCCTCCTCGTCAATTTTAACATCTATTCCGCCATAGCGTGAAAATAGGGCAATATCATTTTCTTTAACATACATTTTAGTTGGTTTTCCATCGGTTTCTCCGCCGTCACCAAGAGCAACAACAACGCCAAGTCTTGGCCGTTCACTTGTTGACTCTGGAAGGATTAGACCACTCGCCCGATTCTCTTTGCTTTCAATGGGCTTGAGCAAAACGCGATCAAATAATGGTTGAATTTTCATATATAGTTCTCCTTTCTTTTAATTTTACTTGGTATTGTCTTATGCCAAAAGAAGAATATTGCCAATATATGAAGGGGTTTGTCATATGATGGCATACCACACTCATTTTGGCATAGACTTTACCAAGCGAATCCATTTTAAGTGGGGGATGATTCAAATTGCAAGAAAGTATGACAAAACATAGGGGTGCAAAAACGTTTTATAAAAACTCAATGCTGATTGTTCTTTCAGCAATTTTCATAAGCGTTGTTTTGTTTGGAACGATTATTGGAATCAGTTTGAAGACAAAAAAATATTTGTTTGCCAGTGGCCAGACATTGTATGCATACTATACGGCTTTTTGTGACAGTAGTGCAGTGGCAGAAGCTGAAAGCGCTAATCAAAAAGATCTTGGCGGGGCTGGCTATGTATATTCGCAACAGGGTTATTATGTTTGTGCGTTTATTTATACTAACAGAGAAGATGCAGAAAGCGTTTGTAGAAAGAATGCTGGCGGTGGAATTGTTGAAATAAAAACGCAAATTATGCCTCAAAAACTGCAAAAAATGGTCAAAAACAACGAAAATTGGCTAAACATGATTCATTTAATTGAAGATGGGTTTAATGCACTAAGACAAGTTGCGATTGATTCAGATTTGGAAAACCTAAGTGATGCAGAGGTTTTTAGCAGGATTTTTGTTTGGCTTGAAAAGGCTAATGACTTGTCTTATAAGTTTAGCAAAACTGATGATGTTATGAACGAAATATGCGATTTGCTGATATTTGACCTTAAAAACTTTATTGCTTCATCTGACACAATACCTCAGAGATCCTCAGGATTAAAAGGTTTATGCTTTAAGATGATAGAATTATATAATCTTTCAGTGAGTTGTTTAGAGGGAACAATTAACTAACAATATTTGACAATTTGTTAAAAATAATTTGTTAAAAAATAAAATTATGTTATTATATTATTGAGGTGAGGGCTAATGGGGCTTTTTAACTGGCTAATGAAAGGAATGGGTTTTGAGGGGGAAGAAGATGCTTCCTCTGCTTCTGGTGCTGGGCGAAAAGAAAAAAAGCGCAGAGGCAAAAATAAAGAAAATGCCGAATACGCTAGCCCAGACTATGCAGATGGCGAAACTGTTGGAACGCCAACTTCTTTTGCGTCTGACCCTGACCAATTCAATACCGCTGAAAAATTTAGTTCTAGTTCATATATGGGGCAACAGAATATGGGGGGATATGGAACAAAAAATGTTGTGTTCTTTTACCCAAAGAACTATCAGGAAGTTCAGCGATTGGTTGATTATTTGAAGCAGGGCGAGTCTGCAATATTGAACCTGGATGGAATTTCTGATGATGAAGCCCAAAGAATGCTAGATTTTGTTAGTGGGGCAGTTTATGCGCTTAATGGAAGCACTCAGCGTGTTAGTGGTAATATCTTTTTGCTGACGCCTGAGGGGCTTAATATTATGGTTCCTGAGGAAGATAATAAATAGAGGCCTAGGCCTTTATTTTTTTGCATAAATCAATGGTTTAGGCAAATATTATAGGTATGGAAGGAAAGAAAAAAGCAAGCGCAGAGTATATTAATTGGAAGGTTACAACTCAGCAAAAAGATATAGATTATCTTAGGCGCCAAAATACAATGCTTAAGCATAGAATTGATGAGCTGATGCAGAACAAATCCCAAGAGGAACGCACGAGATAGTATTCAATTCTTGTTTGACTTTATTCGTGTTTTTATGATAACATTAAACTAAGAGGGATAAGCGATGTTTAATGTTCTTTTTGTTTGCACGGGAAATACTTGCCGAAGCCCAATGGCTGAGTATATTTTGAAACGGCTTGCAAAAGAATGTGGGGCTAAGGGGCTTGGAATTAAAAGCTGTGGGACAAACGTTGTTGGTGGCTCAAAACTTTCAGACAATGCCAAAAAAGTTTTGAGTGAGATAGGGATAAAAACTCATTTTAAGCCAAAACAAATGGACAAAAGCCTTGCCTCTTGGGCAGATATAGTTATCTGCATGACTTTGCAAAACAAGGTTGCTTTTTCTCTTGAATATGACGTTGCAAACAAGATTGTAACCTTTGACGAACTTGTTGGCTCAAATGTTGAAGATCCGTATGGGAAAGGCCTTGAAGAATATCAAAAAACAGCAAACAGCATATATAAAAATTGTGTGTTGCTCATGAGATTGTTTTTGAAAGAGGGGAAAGTTTATGTTTAAGAAAATGATAGTTGGCTATGATGTTCATGGCGTAGATGTTGCCAAAGAGCTAATGGCAATTTTGAAAAAAATGAAAATAAAAGCTGTTGTTGTTGAGAATTCTGGGGATTCTTCCGTTGATTATGTTGCAATAACTAACAGAGCAACAAAGATGTTTGAAGAAGATTCTCTTGCAGATGGTTTGATTTTAATTTGTGGAACAGGGGTTGGGGCTTTGATGCTTGCAAATAGATATGGCTTTGTTAGGGCGGTATTGGCAGATTCTAAGCAAAGAGCCTATTATGCAAGACGTCATGAAAATGCCAATTGCTTGGTTTTTGCTGGTGGATATGATGATGGCAAGGTTAAAGTGGAACCAACCAATAATATAGAAGAGATAATTAAAGCCTTTGCTCAAACGCCTTTTGAGGGCGAAAGGCATAAGGCTCGTGTTGACAGCTTGAGCAGTGTGGGGGAATAGAATGCAAGAAACAAAAGACAACTTAACAAGAGAAATTGTCATAACGGTTCTTAAAACATTGGCTGTTATTGTTTTTGGTGGCATTTTTGTTATAATTAGTTTTAGTTTGTTGTTCCCGCAAAATATGACTGGGTTTTATGCTAACCTTAATATGAAGAAGGCTGAAGCATATATGTATAAGAGAGTGTATAATCATTCTGGAAGTAATGAAGATTTATATAATTTGATTGAAAGTGGAATTAATGCTGAAAACTATTCTGAAACAGTAAAATACATCAAGGTTATGCAGAAAAGGGCGGGTTTTGATGATTTTTGCGATATAATTAATGAAAGAAATATAAAAAATGCAGAAAATAGGCAATATGTGTATGTGTGTGATTATTCTGCATACCTGAATCATCAATACACAATTGCGCTTTATTTGAAGGGCGATAAAGATAAGGCAGAGGAGTTTGCGATTGACGCATTGTCTAATAACGCAAACATTTATGCTTGGGAATTTGGGGCTTACGTTGATTGTGTTATGTCTGACAAAACACTTTCTGAAACCGTGAAAAAATCGCAATTAAAGGATCTTTTGATTAAAGAGATAAACACCCTTGCTGTTGAAGATTTGATTAACAACAACCTTATCATGCTTGATGATCCAAACACGTTGGAGGGATATGAAAAGCTGAGGTGTTTGCATCAAATGATTATTATTAAGCGCACATACTATATTTTAGCAGTGGCAAGTGATTTTGATCAAGCAAGCCTTGATGGGATGGTATCAGACATAACAAACTTGCAAGATATGTATGCATCAACTTTAATGAGTTTATAAAAAAACACCTCCAACTTAATGGGGGTGTTTTTTTGTTGTGTTTTTTAGAATGCAATTTTATCTTCAATGTATTTTGCAACTTCATCAATTTTAAGGGTGATTTGTTTCATTGAATCTCTGTCGCGAATTGTTACTGTATTGTTTTCAAGGGTGTCAAAGTCTATTGTCACGCAGAAAGGCGTTCCAATTTCATCTTGACGGCGATAGCGCTTGCCAATTGAACCAGCTTCGTCATATGTGCACATAAAGTGTTTGTTGAGTTTACTTAGAACTTCTTTTGCCTTATCGCTTAAATTCTTTTGAAGTGGAAGAACGGCCACTTTATATGGTGCAAGAGCAGGGTTGAAATGCATGACAACTCTTGTTTCGTTGTTTTCTAGAACCTCTTCGTCATATGCTTCGCATAGAAGAGCGAGGGTTAATCTTCCAACACCGATTGAATATTCAATTACGGTTGGTGTTAGTTTTTCGTTAGTTATTGGATCAGTGTATTGCATGCTCTTTCCGCTGGTTTTTTCATGTTGAGAAAGATCCCATGTTCCGCGATGATGGATGCCGTTGAGTTCTTCCCAGCCAATTGGAAATAGGTATTGAATGTCGCAGGCGCTTTTTGCGTAGTGTGCAAGCTTGTCGTGGTCGTGGAATCTGAGTTTATTTTCTGGCAATCCAACGTCTTTTGCAAACTTCAATGCTTGTTCTTTTCTTTCGTTATATATTCTTTGTGCATCCTCGGCTTTGCAAAATGTTTGATGCTCCATTTGTTCAAACTCAATGGTTCTGAACAAGAAATTGCCAGGGGTTATTTCATTTCTGAAGGCCTTTCCAATTTGAGCAATTGAAAATGGCAATTTTGCGCGAGTTGTTCTTGCAACATTAACGAAATTAACATATTCGCCTTGTGCGGTTTCTGGGCGAAGATATACAACGTCTTTGTCGCCCTCAACCGTGCCTCGGCTTGTTTCAAACATGAGCTTGAATTGGCGAATTGGTGTCCAATCTTTCTTTCCGCAAACAGGGCAGTGGATGTTGTTGTCTTCAATATATTTTTCCATTTGCTCGTTAGTCATTGCCTCTGCTGCAACTTTGCCTTTTGAGTGCTCCTCAATAATGTTATCTGCTCTGAAACGGTTTTTGCAGTTTTTGCAATCCATTTTTGGATCTGAGAAACTTGTTGTGTGGCCAGATGCCGTCCAAACAAGTGGATTCATCAAGATTCCAGCATCAACGCCATAAGCATTCTCGCCTTCTTGAACAAATCTTTTCCACCAAACTTTTTTAACGTTGTTTTCAAGTTCAACTCCAAGTGGACCATAATCCCATGTGTTTGCAAACCCGCCATAGATGTCGCTTCCTGGATAAACGAATCCACGCCCTTTGCAAAGGTTAACGATTTTTTCCATTGTTGCTTTATTTTCCATCTTTTATCCTCCTTAAAATAAAAAATCCCCATGCATGTTGCACAGGGACGATTATTTAACCGCGGTTCCACCCTTATTGCCAAACAGTGTTTGGCCTCTTTTAAGGTTTTGTTGTTCCTTTGGCGCCACCCAAAATCTACACAACTATTAAACTATCAATAATTTACCACAATGCGATGCGGTTGTCAAGCGCTGTGTTAAGGTTTGTTAAAATATTGTTGCTAAGGTGAGAAGTGTACCATAAATTACATTAAACTATTGATAAAACATCTTGAAATGTTTATAATAAACAATAGTATGGCAAAAGAAGAAGTTTTTGAGCTTATTTCCAAACACAAGCCAACGGGGGATCAGCCCCAGGCCATTAAAAGTTTGGTTCAAGGAGTGCGAGATGGGTTGCGCACTCAAGTTTTGCTTGGCGTTACGGGAAGCGGGAAAACCTTCACAATGGCCAATATTATAAAAGAAGTGGGTAGGCCAACGCTTGTTTTGGCACATAATAAAACTTTGGCTGCCCAGCTTTGCAATGAGTTTAGGGAATATTTTCCAAACAATAGTGTTAATTATTTTGTCAGTTATTATGATTTTTATCAGCCAGAGGCGTATATTGCAAGTAGTGACACCTACATTGAAAAAGAAACGCAGGTTAATGATGAAATAGATAAACTTAGGCATTCAGCAACTTGTTCATTGTTTGAAAGAAAAGACGTTATCATTGTTGCGTCTGTCTCTTGCATATATGGGCTTGGAGAGCCAAGTGAATATGAAAAAATGGCAATCTCTCTTCGGCCTAATATGAAAATTTCAAGGGAAGAAGTTGTTTCTCGGCTTGTGGATAACCAATATAGAAGAAATGATGTTGAGTTTGTGAGGGGAACGTTCAGGGTTAATGGTGATGTTTTGGATGTTTTTCCTGCAAGCCAAAGCGAGCATTCAATAAGAATAGAATTTTTTGGGGATGAAATCGATCGCATTTGCGAGGTAGAGGCGGTTAGTGGCAAGACTGTCAGCACTCTCAGCCATGTTGCGATTTATCCTGCTAGCCACTATGTTGTTGGAAGCGAGAAACTCGAAAATTGCCTTAAGAATATTGAAGAAGACATGGTTAAAGAGGTTGCAGATTTTGAGTCGCAAGGCAAACTGATTGAGGCGCAGAGACTAAAACAGCGTGTTAGTTACGACATTGAGATGCTCCGTGAAATTGGATATTGCAACGGCATTGAGAACTATTCAAGATATTTTGATGGCAGGAAACCGGGTGAGGAGCCATACACTCTTCTAGATTATTTCCCTGATGATTGGTTGCTATTGGTTGATGAAAGTCATATGACAATTCCACAGGTTCGAGCAATGTATAATGGTGATAGGGCAAGGAAAGACAGTCTTGTTGGGTATGGCTTTAGGATGAAGTCAGCTTATGATAATAGGCCATTAAAGTTTAATGAGTTTGAAAGAAAGATTAACCAAATGATATGTGTTTCTGCAACTCCTGGGCCATATGAAATGGAAAGGCAAGATAACATTGCAGAGCAGATTATCCGTCCAACGGGGCTTTTGGATCCTGAAGTTGAAGTTAGGCCAACAAAGGGGCAGATTGATGATCTTATCAGTGAGCTTAATAAGACGATCAAATCTGGCGGACGGGCGTTGGTTACAACGTTAACAAAAAAGATGGCGGAAAGTTTGGGTGAATATCTAACAAAAAACGGGATAAAATCAACTTATCTTCATAGCGAAATTAAAACTATGGAGAGGATTGAAATTATCAACAGCCTAAGAAGTGGAGAGGTTGATGTTGTTGTTGGAATTAATTTGCTTAGAGAAGGGCTTGACTTGCCAGAGGTTAAACTTGTTGCCATCCTTGATGCAGACAAAGAAGGGTTCTTAAGAAGCGAAGGCAGTTTGATTCAAACAATTGGGCGAGCTGCAAGAAATAGTGAAGGTAGGGTTGTTATGTATGCTGATACTATGACTGATTCTATGAATAGAGCAATCAGTGAAACAAACCGAAGAAGATCTATTCAAATGCAATATAATAGAGAGCATAATATAACACCAAAAACGATAATAAAAGAAATTAAGAATACATTGCAGATTTCAAGCAAGGTTGAAGACAAGGGGCAAAAAATTAAACAAGAAAACATCCCTAAGCGCATTGAAGAACTTACGGCTATGATGAAGATTGCATCTAGTAGGTTAGACTTTGAAGAAGCTATTGCATTGCGAGACGAAATTGCAAAATTGGGGGCAAAATTAAAAAATAGTAAGTAATTTTGCAAAACAGTTGTTAAAATTGCAGGTTTTTGCAAAACGCTTGTGGGCTGTACGGATAGAAAAATTCGGGTATTATGCCAGACAATATACCAAATGGAGATTAAAAATGAAAGACGTTATTGAAATTATTGGGGCAAAAGAGAACAACCTTAAAAACGTAAATCTAACTATTCCAAGGGATAAGTTGGTTGTTTTCACGGGGCTTTCAGGTTCGGGAAAATCGAGCCTTGCTTTTGACACAATTTTTGCTGAGGGTCAAAGAAGATATATGGAAAGCCTCTCTTCTTATGCAAGACAATTTTTAGGGCAAATGCAAAAGCCAAATGTGGAAAAGATTGAGGGGCTTAGTCCGGCAATTGCAATTGACCAGAAAACCACGTCTGCAAACCCTCGTTCAACCGTTGGAACAGTAACTGAAATTTATGATTATTTTAGGCTTCTTTATGCGCATATTGGAACGCCGTATTGCGTTAATTGTGGCACTCAGATAAAATCTTCAAGTGTGGATAGTATTGTTCAAAAGGTTCTTGCAAAGCCTGAGGGAACAAGGTTTTTGGTTGTGGCTCCGGTGATTCGTAATCGCAAGGGCGAGTTTGCAAAAATGTTTGATGGCTTTAAGAAAGACGGATATGTTAGGGTTAAGGTTGATGGCGAAGTTCACACTCTTGATGAAGACATAAAATTGGATAAGCAAAAGAAGCACACCATTTCAGTTGTTATTGATAGATTGGTTGTTAAACCTGGAATTGAGAGCAGGCTAACAGAATCTATTGAAACTTCTTTTAGGGTTGCTGATGAACTAGTTGTTATTGATTATGAAGATCATGAAGAATTATATAGTGGGAAACATAGTTGTCCAGAATGTGGGTTCAGTTTCACGGAGATTAGCCCAAGATTGTTTTCGTTTAATACTCCGCTTGGAGCATGCCCAGAGTGTAGCGGAATTGGCTATAAGATGGTTATAGATGAAGATCTTGTTTTCAAAGATAAAACAAAGAGTATCAACGAAAGCGGGTTTGCCAACATCAACTACTTTAATGGGGATTATTATTACAAGTATTTTGCCGCACTTTCAAAAAAATATAAGTTCAGCCTAGACACTCCAATTTGTGAACTTCCAGAAGATATTTGGAATATAATTCTCTATGGCAACAATGGCGAGCAAATGGACATTTCGTTTGAAATGGGCAGTTTTAAGGGTGAATATAAGGGCAGTTTTGAAGGGATGATCAACAACCTTTATAGACGTTATCAACAAACAGATAGTGATTATGTTAAAACTGAACTTGAAAAATATATGAGACTTGTCCCTTGCAAGGTTTGCCATGGGGAGAGGCTTAACAAACAGGCCCTTAGTGTGAAAATTAATGGGCTTAATATAAATGAGGTTTGTGCAAAGAGTGTTAAGGAAGTGCTTAAATGGGCAGAGAACTTAAATCTTACTAGCCGTGAAGAAAAGATTGCTCATGATATTTTGAAAGAAATTAAGGCAAGATGCAAATTCCTAATTGATGTGGGTCTGGATTACTTGACACTTTCAAGAACAGCCAGCACTCTTTCTGGGGGAGAGGCACAAAGAATTAGGCTCGCAACCCAGATTGGAAGTGGTCTTGTTGGAGTTGCATATATCCTTGATGAGCCTAGCATTGGGCTTCATCCAAGAGACACACAAAAACTTATAAAAACCCTAACAAATCTTCGTGATTTAGGCAACACGGTTATTGTTGTTGAACATGATGAAGACACTATACGAAAGGCCGATTTTATTGTTGACGTTGGGCCAAAGGCTGGACAACACGGCGGGCAAATTGTTTGCGCTGGAACGCTTAAAGATGTAATTAATTGCGAAAAATCTCTTACAGGGCAATATTTAAGTGGTAAGCGCAAGATTGCCGTTCCAAAATCAAGAAGGGCCTTAACGGGCAAGTTTGTTGAGATTTTGGGTGCGAAACAACACAACCTTAAAAATGTTGACGTTAAAATACCGCTAGGTGTATTTACGGCTGTAACGGGTGTTTCAGGCTCTGGAAAATCGAGCCTTGTTAATGACATCTTGTATCCAGCGCTTGCTAATAGGCTTAATCATGCAAAGATTGCAGAGGGCGATTACAAAGAGATTTTAGGTGCAGAAAACCTGGACAAGGTTGTTGTTATT
Source organism: Clostridia bacterium (assembly GCA_017444895.1). GTDB lineage: Bacteria > Bacillota > Clostridia > Christensenellales > UBA1242 > UMGS2070. The sequence goes on along the minus strand of JAFSVR010000025.1, from coordinate 20,208 downwards.
GACCAATCGCCAATTGGGAGAACTCCAAGAAGCAATCCTGCAACATACACAGGCGTTTTTACGGCAATTAGAGAGCTTTTTGCAAAAACTCCAGATGCCAAAGCAAAGGGATACACAAGCGGAAGATTCAGCTTTAATGTTAAGGGTGGAAGGTGTGAAACGTGTGGTGGAGATGGTGTTTCAAAGATTGAAATGCATTTCTTGCCAGATGTTTATGTAACCTGTGATGAATGCCACGGAAAGAGATATAACCGTGAAACTTTGGAAGTTGAATATAAAGGCAAAAATATTAGTGATGTTTTGGAAATGACAGTTGAAGAGGCGTTAACATATTTTGAAAACATTCCAAATATTTTGAACAAAATTCAAACATTATATGATGTTGGGCTTGGGTATATAAAACTTGGCCAACCAGCAACAACTCTTTCTGGGGGAGAGGCGCAAAGGGTTAAACTTGCAACCGAACTCAGCAAAAGAGCAACTGGCAGAACAATGTATATCTTGGATGAGCCAACAACAGGGCTTCATACTTATGATGTTGATAAACTTATTGACATCTTAAAGCGCATTGTTGCAGGCGGGAATAGTGTTTTGGTTATTGAACATAACCTTGATATGATTAAAGTTGCAGATTATATTATTGACCTTGGCCCAGATGGCGGAGATAAGGGAGGAAAGATTGTTGCAACAGGAACGCCTGAGGAAATTGCTAATAATCCGCATAGCGTCACTGGAGAGTTTTTGAAACCATTGCTAAATTTGTCGTAATTTGTAAATTAAAACTTGCTAAAAAGGTTGTTGGGATATATAATGACTATATAGGAGAAAAAATATGGATGATTATGCAACAATCTTAAAAGAAGAACAAGAATTGGTTGAAAAATTCAAACAATATCAACTTGAAGGCGAAATTCTTGCGAAGCTTATAAATTTTAATGCTGTTGGTTTGGAAGGCGATAGAACGTGCTTTTATGTTAATTTTAGAGTTGTAGATGGCAAAGAAATTGGGGATCATGATAGGACTATATACAATGTAAACTTTGTTGGAAAGAATTCTGAAATTGAAGAACTATATAAAAAAGCAATTCTATTTATTGCAGCAGATAATGAGGAAAAAGAAAACTTAATTTTGCACAGAATGAAGAAAAACAAAGCACTTGGAATGAGTGATAATGATGACAATATCATCAATTATAAGAACTATTTGGGCAAAAATTTTGTTATAACAGTTAATGATCAACAAGAAGTTGTTTATGCAATGGGGGTTCAGCAATATTTTGAAAATGCTGAGCAAGAAGAGCGATCTAAATAAAACAAAAAAATACCACACCAAAATGGTGTGGTTTTTTATTGCTATTTATTAAACAAATCCATCTTTTTTATCTTTTTTTGACGTGGTTGTTCTTGGTGCAACTTGAGCATTGTTCGTTCCAACAACGGTTTTGTTCTTTGGCATTTTCTTAACAGCAACTGCAACAATTGCAAACACTGTTGCTCCAACAAGGAGAAGTGAAGAGAACACTAGGAAGAAGATCATCAATGTTTGATTTTGTTCAGCGTTTTTGTTCTCGTTATTTTCTTCATCTGAGTCTGCTGTTGTGCTTTCGCTAGTGCTTTCAGCTGGGGTGTAGTCCTTAACTGCGGCCTTGGTGTTGTTTGAAGATTTAACGGCTTCAACCTCTGTTGTATAAGCGCTTTCTTCAACAACTTCAAAATTGATATCACTCACAATTGCATAGCCAGAAGTTCTTGCATCAGTTGTTCCAAGAGTGAATTCAAGGTTAACACCGGTTAGGTTAGAAGTTCCAGTTTTAACAAGTGCAAAGTATTCAACATATCCGTTGTTTTCGGTTTCAGAAGAGGTGTCAACGGCGGTGAATTCGGTGTCTAGTCCATTAAGTTTGATATTGAGCTTTCCGGCTGCTGAGGCGTCGGTTTTAACCCAAACAGAAACACGATAATATGTGTTTGCAAGAAGGGCATAACTTGAACTAGATTTTGCTGTTGAATAATATTCACCAGCATTAAAGATAACAAGTGCATACCCGGTTCTTGCGTTAGGCCTTGCTAGGGTTGCGGCGTCTATAACAACGTCTTGATCTTCAGCGTTTTTAAGGGTTATGGTTGTGTCTGTTGGGGCAATATAAACAGAACCCGTAACAACTGCGTTTTCTTCTTTAACCTCAGTTATTGTGTAGTTATTGCTGGTGTATGCGCCAGAAGTTAGGGCATTGGTTGTATGGTAGAATCCGGCATCGGTAACATAATCAACCAGACGAATATTGTTAGCATCTTGAAGGGCAAAAGAGTTTTTCTCTTCAATAAGTTTTTCAAATTGTTCGTTTGCGGTTATTGTTTTGCCGGCTTGTGTCGTTGAGTTAACAGAAGTGTACTTAACGTTTCTGAAGAAAACTGTTCCTTGCGCATTTTCAACGCCAAGACGAAGTTTGAATGAACGGCTTGTTTCTCCAAGACGAACATAGAAGGTGTATGTTTGCCAATTTCCAGTTCCTTGAATTGTGTATGTTCTTATAAAATCAGAAACAACCTTGTTGCCAGTGGTTAGGCTTGCAACTAAGTCCCCAACAAAATTTGCTGGTGTTGATTCGGTTTTTGCCGTGAACACATCAAATGAAACCTTAACAACTCCAGATGTTGGAACGCTAAATGAGTTTTCAGTTTCATAATAGAAACTGCCATCTTCAAGCGCATCAACTTTTGCATTGCTTGGAATATGAATTGCAAGAACGTTAACCTTTTGCCCAGATGGAATAGGGTTGTTTACATTTCCGAGCAATGTTTTTACTGCATCTGTGTAGCCGGTTGCTGAGGTTGCAACGACGCCGGATTTAACTTTTGTTTCATCATAATTAGTGTTTGAAATTTTCCAACTTTGTGGAACAAGGGGATAAGTGTCTTCACTTGTTTTAGAAATAGTTACATAGTTGAAGAATCCATTGGATATTGACGTTGATTGAAGCGTTGCTGATGGAGAAAGATCGAGGTTATAGGCAGAACTATTATAGTCGCTAGAAACAACCTCTTGAACTTTAATGTTATCATAATATATTGTTGAAGATGGGCCAGCAAGCAAGCCAATTTGAGCGTTGAGATTTCTGAAAGCGTTGCCTCGAACATAGATTGCAAGTTCAACCCAATTATCATATGAAGAAATGCCCTCACTGAATGCTGAGTTGTTATATGTTCTTGAATAGGTTGTTCCGTCTTCATCATTTCCTGTTGGGATTTTGCCCAAAACAATCAACGTTGCATTTGCATTGCGGTTTGTTGATCTTACCCAAACAGAAACACGATAGAGTTTGTGTTGTTCAATGGTGAAAGTGTTTTTGCTGATAAACCCAAGGTTATAGATGGCACTGTTGTTAACAACCTTCAAAACCTTGTTGTTTTCTGTGAAGTTGTTGCCACCACCAAGAGCGGTGATGGTGTTTTCGGTTTCAATGCTATAATCAAAATAAGTCTTGTCGCCAGATCCGTCATCGGTTGCGTTATATGCGTTAAGGTAGTTTTTAGCGATGGCGGTTTTAAGGTTTTCGGCGGTGTAGTAATACCAATAAGCGCTGAGATATTCAGCAGAAGTTTTATCAAATGTTCCGCCGTCAACACCTTTTTCTTCTTCAAAATGCTCATAAACATTCATTTCGTTGAAGTTTGTTGCGTTTGAATTTGGAAGGGCAATCATCTCACGATCATCATATATCTCATAGTTAGAGTTAACGGTTGTATCGCCAATTTTATGAGCGCAAAATTCATATTCAGAAAGTTCATAAACTGAAAGGTTATCAAAAAGGATATAACCATTAATCTTATTTTCCATATCGGCATAATTGTTTGGATCAATTGTTGTTTTGTTGCCAAGTTGAAGGGAAATGTTCATTGATGGGGAACCGGTTGTTGCTGTTGCAAAAAAGATATAGTGCAACTCCCATGTGTTGTTGGTGTTGAGTGGGGTTGAGTTGAAATCAAGAGATCCCCCAAGTCTTACGCTTGCATCAACAGTTCCTGTTGCGGAAGTCAGAACATAATAAGAAAGAGCATAATACCTATTGCTATTAAGTGAAATTGCAGATGGCAAACTATAATAGAAGTAGATATCAGTTAATGTTTCACTTATTGTTTCTTTTGTTAAAGCATTCTGTGCAATTATTGCAAGAACGCTCATTTCTTCGGTTTCATCAGCAAGAAGATTGCCTGAACTGCTTGTTGTTACGCCTGTTAATGATTGAATGGTTGGATCTGTTAAAACAATGTTCTGAGAACTAAACCCAAACGAATCATTTGGCGTTGTTGAGTTTGTTGATTGAATCCAAGAAGAACTTGTGCCTTGGAAATTAAGGGCTTCTTTCTCATATAGAGATAAAACGCTTGAATTTGTTGTTGCGTTCCATAAAGCGTAAGTTTTGTTCATTGCCAGGGCATATGAAAAACTGAAAAAAGCGCCAAAAGCCACGGCAAGAGTTAAAATAACTGAAAGAATTTTTTGTTTTAGTGTTTGAGATTTGTGTTTCATTTATCGCATTCCTTTTAATATGATATTTTTGACTTTTAATATTATATATAATTATAACTTGGAAATCAAATAAAAATCAAGTTTTTAGTTAGAAATTTAATAGATTTTTGGCTTGTGGCGCAAAATATACATATGAACAAGATAGGCCGTTATATTGTGCTTATTATGAGCGGGATTTTGATTGGGGCGGTTAATGGCTTTCTGGGGGCAGGTGGAGGAATCTTAACCGTTATTGTTTTGCGCTATGTTTTGAAATTGGAACCCAAAGAAGCCCACGCAACCGCTATTTTTGTTATTCTTCCGCTTTGTGCTGTGTCTGGCATAATATATGTTATATTGGGCCATTTCAGCCTTAGCATCTCATTGTTTGTGTTGATTGGGTCTTTGGTTGGCGCAGTTTTGGGAACAGTTATATTATCCAAACTCAAAAACAACATAATTGTTTATATATTTGGCGTTGTTATCATTCTTTCGGGGGTTAAACTTATATTTTAATGGATTGGATGTTTTTTGTGTTGGTTGGGTTGCTTAGTGGAGTTCTCGCCGGAATGGGGATGGGTGGCGGAACTTTTTTGATACCTTTGCTTACCATTTTGATGGGGGTTGGTCAAAAGGTTGCGCAAGGAGTTAATCTTGCTGTTTTTGTTGTTATTGGGGTGGTGTGTGTTATTGTGTATGCAAAAAAGAAGCTTTTGAAACTTTCTGGCATTTGGCCACTTTATGTTTCTGCGATTGTTGTTAGTGGTTTTGGTGCTTTTTTTGCAGATCGTGCCAAGCCAAAAACCCTGCAAATCATCTTTGGGATCTTTCTTGTTGGCTTTGGTTGTTTTCTTATTTTGTCTACTATTATTGCTCAAGCCAAGAAGAATAAAAATAAATAATATTATAATAAGGGTTTAATTAGTTGCCAATCTTTTCCATTTTTGCTAAAATATGAGTTGTTAGAGTGGGGGAAAGAATATGGCTTTAGCGAGTTGTCGCGGGGTTTATATTAAGGGGTGCCGAAAGGCCCTTAAAAATGCTGACATTTTGGAATTGCGAAATTCAGAAGAATTTTGCATTGCTTTGAAACCCGGAATGGGGAGTGAAAGTGAGCCAATTGTTAGCGTTGGTCAAAATGTTAAGACGGGAAGCGTTCTTGCTAAACCTGTTGATAAAACCTCGGCGTTCATTTATAGCCCGGTTAGCGGGAATATTTCTAAAATTGAAGATAAACTGAATTCTCTTGGGCAACATTCAAAGATAATAACAATTGTTCCAAGCGCAAAAGATGTTTATATCAAATTTAAGGCCCTTGAAAAACAAACAAGGGTTAGTTTGTTTGGAAGGCTTGTTGAGAGTGGATCTATTGACACTTTTGGAAAGAATTATCCAACATATTCAAAGTATATTAATAGAGGGGTTGCCAACCCTCAAACACTTATAATCAATCTTTATGATAGCGATGGTTATGTTTGTTCAAACTCCGCTATTGCAAGGAATTATGCCAGAGAAGTTGCTGGCGGTGCGGTTTTGTTTTCTAAACTTCTTGACTTCAAGAAGGTTGTTTTTGTTGGCGTTGATCAATTAGGTGTGATATCAAACGCAATAAAGGAACACCTCCTTGGATTTGATGGGGATATTCAAAAGTTCACGTTTGTTCATGGAAGCAAAAAGTATCCTTTTGATGAAGAACATTTATTAGCTTATAAGCTAACAAAAACAATGGTTAAAATTGATGATGATATTGCAAGCAAGGGTATGATTGTTGAAAATGCGCAAGCTTGTTATAACTTCTATAACGCCGTTTATAATAACACCCCAACAACTGCAACGGTTTACACAATCAGCGGAGATAACTTTGTGGAAAATGGGCTTGCCTGGGTTAAAAATGGCCTTAATGCAAACGTCATTTTTGATCAGTTTGGAATTAAGGATAAAGAAAAGTTTGCCTCTTTTGCCATCGGCGGGGCAATGAGTGGTGTTGCACAGATAAAACTTGAAACAAATTTGCCGATTTCTAAAAATGCTATTGTTGCATTTGGTGAGAAATATGATGACCATGAAATTGACTGCATTAACTGTGGAAGATGTTCAGCGGTTTGTCCAACAAGATTGGAGCCAATGGCTCTTGACACTTATGCTCTTGAGCATGACTATGGCAGGGGTAAAAAATATGGGGCAGAAGCCTGCATTAATTGTGGGGTTTGCAGTTATGTTTGCCCATCAAAACGTAATCTTGCTCAGCGAATTAGTGATATGAAAGATAAAATCAAAAGGGGGGAAACGTTATAATGAGGATGCTTAAAGCCGGCCCCTTGCCTTTTATAAAGAAAAACAACTCTGCGGGCTTCATGCTGTATATGATGGTTATTGTTTTGATTGGCCTTATAACAGTTGGGGCAATTTATCTTGGAACAAACATTTTTCTGCTTGCATTAATTTCTGTTGCAAGTGCGCTTTTCTTTGAATTGTTTTATAGCTTTGTTGTTAATGAAAAACTAAAAATAGAAAATGCGTCTTCAGTTGTTACGGCGCTTATGTTTGTTTGCTTATGTGGGGCAAAAACACCGCTATATGTTCCTATTATTGCAATGTTCTTTGCCATAGTTGTTGTTAAAATGATGTTTGGTGGATACGCCAACAATATCGTTAATCCAGCTGGGGCAAGTGCAATAATAGTCAGTGCAATTTTTGGCGCAGGAAGCAGTGCTTGGCAAACGGCCATTGGAAGCGGATATGCTTCAGAAGTTGGCGTTAGATTGGAGTCTGGAAACTATGTTGGTTTCAATCCTCTTGAACTTTTGCTTAAAAGAGTTTCCGCACCAGTTGGAGCAGTGCTGCTTGTTGCTGTTTTGGTTGGCTTTGTATTGCTTGTGATTTTTGGAGTTGTTAAAATTCGTGTTCCTATTATGGCAATTGGCTTTTATGTTTTAACAGCCTTTTGTTTAACAGGCTTTGACATTGTTGCAGTTCCACCATTTTTGATGAACAACATTGTTATATTTGTTGCTTGTTTTATGTTGGTTGATTTCACAACCAGCCCGAACTGCTTGCTAGGGGATATTATATATTCCTTGATTTTTGGGGTTTTGTGTGGCGTGTTTGTTAAGATGAATTTGATGGGTGATTTGAGCGCTGTTTATGCGCTTGTTATTGCCAATTTGTTCACGCCTCTTCTAGATAGGGTTATATATCCAAAGTATTTTGGCAAGGGGGTGCAAGATGAACAATAAAGAAGGGCTTAATCCAGTATTCATTTCAACGCTTGCAGTTTTGCCTCTTATAACGCTGGCTCAAACGTTAAACGAAATTGTGTTTTTGGGTTTGGTTGCCAGTTTGGCATATGCAATTGCAATCTCATTTGTTTCAATCCTTGAAAAGATGACGGATAGAAATTTGAGGTTTTTTGTGTTTATGATTATTGCTTGTGCAGTCATAAGCATTGCTCAATATATCTATTCATTGTTTCCAAACAAGCTGTTTTCAACTGCCGGAGAAAAGATTGATTATTGCCTTGTTACTGCCGGTATTTTGGCGCTTGACACTATATATGTTAATCCTAAAACCGAACTCACGCATTATTTCTATAGACTATTGATTCAAATTCCATTGTTCCTTGGAATTTATCTCTTGTTTGGAAGTGTGAGAGAAATTATGGCGCACGGAACGCTATGGAATATTGACCTTGGTTTTAGTGGCCTTGAATTTATGAGAAGCACGCCTGGTGCGCTCGTTTTGCTTGCAGTTATTTGTGCATTCTGCAATAGTTTCTATCTTGCGGGAAAGCATAAAAAGTTGCAATATGATATGTTGGTTTCAAAATATAAAATGAAAATTAACATTGAAAGAAATGCAAGCAGAATAGAGGCGGTTAACGCAAGTGAAAGGCAAAATTTTGGGGCAGATGAATTGATTGAAAAGAAGAAAGAAGAAGAGGAGGGGCCAAAAGGTGAGTAATGTTGTGTTTCTCTTATTGACGTGTATGCTCACTTCAAATGTTTGCACGTCTTCAGCGCTTGCAGTTCCAACGCTTTCAGCATATAAAAGAAGTTTTCCATACACTGCTTTAATGGGCTTTTTGTTTAGTTTTATTCTTATTTGCTCAGGAGTTGGTTACTATCTTATTTATAGTCTTCTTGAAGATTATTCAGTTCAATATGCAAAACTCATGATAATTGTTGCGTTGGTTGGGTTGTTTAGTTTTCTTGGATATTTCATTTTCAGGGCGCTCAACAAAGAAGCGTTTTATATCTATGAAAAAAGTTATACATTTTTGTTTATGTTTGTTTCATGCGTTGGCGTTCTGATTTATTCTATTGTTAACCAGGTTTTTGTTAATTATATTTTATCGCTTGTTTTCTATAGCTTGGGCTTTGTTATCGTTAATTTTATTGTTTATGGGGCGTACTATAAAATCAATGGGCCATATGCTCCAAATAGCCTTAGGGGCTTGCCTTTGCTTTTGGTTCTTATGGCAATCATAGGTTTTGCTTTTGCCGGCTTTGAAGTGTTGATTTAAGGGAGAAAAATATGGGAGAATCTTTTTGGATAGTTGTTGGCGTTTTGGCGGGTGTTGCAGTTTTTACCTTGCTAGTTGTTTTGTTTGTTTCATTTTTAATTAAAAGACAAAAGCCAAGCAATTCCGCAATTGACATGGTTACATCTTTGCTTCCAGGAGAAAACTGTGGGGCGTGTGGAAGAGAGTATTGCAAAAAACTTGCTCAAGATATTGTTGAAAACAAGGGCAAGGCCGAAGAATGCCCATTTGTCACTTTTGCAAACAGAGCTAAAATTGATGGCTCTTTTGTTGGCGATGCCATTGCAAATGTGAAGCAGGTTGCTTTTGTTAAATGTAAGGGTGGAAGCAGATGCCCAAAGACATTTGAATATACCGGTGATCAATCTTGCGCAAGCCTTAATAAGTTCCATAGCGGTTGCAAATCTTGCGAATACGCCTGTCTTGGTTGTGGAGATTGTGCAAAGGCTTGTCCTTTCAGCGCAATCAGCATAACAGAGAGGGGTGTTGCGATTATTGATCCAGAAGTTTGTATGGGGTGCGGAAACTGTGTTCTTGCTTGCCCAAACAACTTAATCAAACTTATTCCTTACACTCAAAGAGTTGCCGTTGCTTGCAATAACAAAACAGAAACTGTTGGTGAGTGCTTTGGGTGTGAGGTTGGATGCATTAAGTGTATGCATTGTGTTGAAGTGTGCCCGGCAGGCGCAATTAAAATTGAAAATGGTGTTCCTGTTGTCATTGAAGACAAGTGTATTCATTGCAATAAATGTGTTAAGGTTTGCCCAAATCATTGCATAACAAGGATATAGTGTGGGTTTGCAAAGGGTGTAAATTTGGGTTATAAATTTCTCAAAATTAAAACTATGCAAACAAAAATTGATGTGTTATAATTGAGTTAACAAAAACATAAGGAGATTGGCATTTTGGAAAAAGTTGCAGTTATTTCAGTTGATAGTTTTAGTGCAAAGCTCAGTATCGTTAAGGTTGAAGATGGCAATTATTTTGCAATAACTGATAGTGAAAAAGAAGAACTTAAGTTGTTGCTTGAGCCAGATTCAGATATGTTTTGGAAGAAAAGTCAAATTGATGCAACAATCAAAGCTCTCAAAAACCTAAGAAAGATTTGTGAACTTTATGAAGTTGACAAGGTTATTGCTGTTGCATCTTTCAACGAAAATCAGAAACCAAAGAATATGCATAGTTTCTTTGATGAAGTGTTCAATTTGTGTGGTTTCAGATTTGAAATTCTTTCAGATGAAGAAAAAAATAATTATATATATAATGCCATCATCAATTCGTTTGATGTTCCAAAGGGTGTTATATGCCATATAGATCAAGAAAACACTAGGATTGTTGTTTATAACAGGCGTTCCATTTTGAACCAAACAACACTTGGTTTTGGGCCGCTAACTTTGGCTGATGCTTATGATCTTAATGAGCAAAACAAAGAAGCAGACTTGAAAGAAATGGCCAACAAGGTTAGAGAAGAGCTTGCAAAGGTTGTTTGGATTGAACCAATGGAAGAAGATTATGGCTTGATTGGTAGTGGTGCATTGTTTGAAGACATTGCAACAATGGCAAAAAGGTATAGAAAATATCCTCTTGATTTGGTTAACAACTATAATCTTGATGTTGCTGATATTGCAAGCGTTTATGAGCAAATCAAAAGCGCCAGCATTGACAAAACTAAGAAGATTAAAGGCGTTGGTGAGAAGCGTGCAGATGTTTTTGTTGCGTCAATGATAATTGCAATGTGCGTAAGTGAAAAGTTTGCAGGAGATAAGTTTGTTATTTCTAACAGGGGCGTTGAGCATGGCATATTGTTTAAGGAAGAAATTTCTGCTTGCCAAGAAAAGCCAATAAGTGATGTTCTTGGGTATAGCATTATCGGGCAATCACATTTCTTTGATGCGCCAAATGACAAACATAATGAGCAGGTTTATAATCTTTCGTTATTGTTGTTCAAACAACTGAGAGTTTTGCATAAACTTCCAAGGGGCTACACGCGCATTTTGCGTCTTGCGGCTTATATGCATGACTGTGGAGAACGCATTGGCCACATTGGGCATGCAAAAAATGGTTTTAGTGTTTTGCTTGGATCTGAGATTTATGGCGTAACACATAGAGAGCTTGTGCTTGCGGGGTTCGCTTTGGCGCTCCACACGGGCGATAGCATACCAATGAGTGAGTTTATAAAATACAGAGATCTTATAACTGAAGAAGATATTAATGCCGTTAAAAAGCTTGGAATCATAATCAGGCTTGCAGAATCATTTGACAGGGTTAAAAACAATGTTATTGTTGATATTAACTGTGATGTTCTTGGTGATTCAGTTATAATGAAGACGATTGCTGTTGGTGATAATGCCTATGAAATTGAAAAGGCAAGCGAGTGTTCAAAAGATTTTGAAAAGAATTTTGGTAAGAAAATTGAAATCTTATAAACAAAAAACTGGCGAGTGTGCCAGTTTTTTCTTTGCAAATTTAATATTTAATGGTGTATAATAAACTTGAGGTAATATACTATGGGAACAATTATGCTGGCAATTAAGATGGGAACAAAAACCACAACCATATATAAACAAAATGATGGTTTTTTGCTTAAAGAGCCAAGCCTTGTTGCAATTAATGGAGCATCAAGGGATAAAGAGGTTTGTGCCGTTGGTCTTGAAGCAAAAAAACTATATGGCAAACTTGGTGAAGAGAGCTTAACAACTGTTGTTTCTCCGATTAATGAAGGGGTTATAACAGATTCTGAACTTGCAACAAAGATGCTTAAAATGTTTATTGAAAAGATTTGTCCAAGGAAATTATTTAAGCCAAATATAAGGGCAATTGTTTGTGTTCCACTTGGAATAACCCTGGCTGAGAAGTTGGTGTTTGAGCAAACTTGTTACCATGCCGGAATTAATGACGTTATTTTAATCCCGTCTATCATTTGCTCAGCAATTGGTTATGGAACTGATATTTCATCTGATGCAACAAATATGTTTGTTGGGGTTGGTGGTGGATGCACGGACATTGCTGTTATTTCTCAAACAATGCTAATCAATGGAATCAATGTTGGAATGGGTGGCGGAAATATTGATAAGGCAATTGAACAACAGCTCATTGCAAAATTCAACTTTATTGTTGGTGATAGCAGTGCAGAGAAAATCAAAAAAGAAATTGGAAGCCTATATGCCACAGACAGCAATGAAGTGTTAGTTAGCGGTCAAGATGCAATAACAAGAGAAGCAAAAAAACAAATTATTGTTTCATCTGATATTTATCCAGCGGTTGAGCATTATTATGCTAAAATTGCTGATAGCATTGTTAGTGTGCTTAATACGTGTTCGCCAGAAGTGTGCGCAGAAATTGCAAAAAGAGGAATCACGTTTGTTGGTGGAGATAGTAAAATCACGGGGCTTGAAAAATATTTCAAAACAAAACTTAACATTCCTGTTAGGGGAACAGATAACGCTGAAGATTTAGACATTGTTGGGTGTGCAGAATTGCTTGATAACCCAGACCTGCTTAAAAAAGTTTTGATTAATATTTAATGTTTAATAAAGTTAAAAGGTAAGACATATTCTGGCAATATGTCTTATTTTTTTGGTTGTTTCAAGAGACTGGTTTGCCCTAGAATAGGCGTGCGGAGGGAGATTATGGCAAGGCGAATTTTGATTGCAAGCGGGAAAGGTGGTGTTGGAAAAACAACGATAAGTGCTGGGCTTGGGGAGATGCTTGCAGAGCTTGGAGCAAGCGTTTGTGTTGTTGATTTTGATTTTGCGCTTAATAATCTTGATTTGGCACTTGGGGTTGAAGGGAAAATAGTTTATGACCTTTATGATTATTTGAGTGGAAGGTGCAAGTTGAGGCAGGCACTAACGCAAGTTTCAGAAAAGGGAAACTTTTATTTTCTATCCACAAACAAGGTTTCATTTGATTGCTATGATGAAGACCAAATTAAAGAAACTATAATGAAGCTCAGTGCCATATTTGATTATTTGATTTTTGATTGTTCGGCAGGGTTGTCACCAGCATTCAAACTTGGTGTTCAATTGGCAAGTGAGGCTTTTATTGTTGTTTGTCCATCAATTTTTAGCTTAAAAGACGCTAGCATTGTAAAAAACTATCTTATTTCACAAAATCAGAAAGATATTGGATTGATTATAAATAGAATTCGTGGAGATTTGGTTGCGTGTGGACAGATGCTTAATGAAAAGCAAATCGAAGATATATTGCAGACGCATGTTGTTGGGGTTATACCAGAGAGTGATGGTTGCATAACAAATGGGAACCTGACAACTGTTTGTGAGAGTTCAGAAGCAATGAGATGTGCGTTAAAAAGTTTTGCTCAAAATGTTATGTATGGAAAAACCCTTGTGTTTGATTATCTTTCAAAATATAGGGGGCTGATCGGCAAAATCAGGGCAAAAATAAAAAAGGGGGCATAACTATGAGGCAAGATGAACAAATCGAAAACCGAATAAAAACGGCGTTAAGCCTGACAAAGGCATTATATCCAACTAAACTTGCCGTTGCACTGTCTGCGGAAGTTGGGGCAACTCTTAGCAATTTTATGGATATTGCTTGTGATCCACAGGTTGATGTTTTTATGAACAAAAATGGGAAGTATAAGGTTAGAATTGAAGCCGAAGCAACAGATATAAAGCGACTGGAATATTGAGCATAAACAAAAGCGTTGAACATAAACTTTAATGTGTATAGAAATGTAAAAAACGCAGTGTGCAAAAGCAGGCAAAACCCAAACAAAAATACTAGGCAAAAGAGTATTAATGTTTTGTCTGTTTTTTTAATGCTTGTTGTTTCACTCAATTTGCTAGGAATAACGCTTGAGAGTTCACTGGTTGGGACATATGCAAAAAGACTCGTTTCATATTATTCAAGTGAAGAGCAGGTTGGGAAAATTAAGTTTGTTTCAACTGAGGAAGAAAATTACTTGGAGGTTATGAGTATGGTTAGCATTGATTATGATATGCCGTTTGAAAATGGCGTTGTTTCCATGAATGAAAATAAACAAATTTTTGTTGAAGGCAATGGTGAGGTTCTTGTGAGGTGTCCGTATCCAAGCCGTGTTGCGGATATTATTCTTGATGGAACAAAACACACGGTTGTTTTAGATTGTGGGTTTAATATTAATGTTAGCCTAATAGGGCTGGATAATGTTGGTGTTAAAATTTCAAACAAACTTAAAAAAGGAGATGAAATTGGGATTGCACTTGCAAGCATAATTGAACTTAAAATTACGCATAAAAACAAGCCTGTTGAGGGGCTAAAGGTGGTTGATGGCCGACTCTGTTTGTAAAACAAGTTTTGCAAAAAAACTGCAAAACTACAACAAAAAACAAAAAATAGTCAAAAATTTTCAAAACATAATAAAATTTTTGCAGAATTTGAAGTTTCAAATTCATCCCCTTTTTCTTGTTGTTTTTGTTGTTTCTTTTGTTGCTGGGGTGTGGAAGTATCTTGTTGTTTATTCAATTGTTTTGCTTCTTCATGAGTTGGCGCATTTTTTTGTTGCAAAAAAACTTGGTTATGTTTGCGAGAAAATAAAATTGATGCCGTATGGTGCGGTTTTGTATGCAGAAGATGATGCTTTTGGAACTGTTGACGAATTTGTTATAAGTTTGGCGGGACCGTTGTTTAATCTTTTGATGTGTGTGCTGTGCGTGTGCGTGTGGTGGGTGGCTCCAACGATGTATGAAAGCACGCAGTATTTTATGCTTGCAAATTTAGGGGTTGGGTTGATTAATTTGTTGCCAGTATTTCCTCTTGATGGTGGACGTGTTGTATTGGCGGTTTTAAGCAAGGATTTGTCACGAGGAAAAGCAGTTAGTATTGTTAAAGTAATAACTGTGATTTTTTCGTTGATGCTTTTTGTTTTGTTTGTGTTTTTGGTTGGGAAAAGTTTTAACTTTTCAATTGCTGTTTTTGCTTTTATGCTTTTGTTAAGTGTTTTTGATGAGGACAAAAAGACGGTTTATCATCGTTGTCTTGCTGGGGCGGGTAAACTTAAAAAAGCAAGCCATGGTCTTGTGGTTAAAGCGTTCATGATTAGTTGTGCTCAAAGCGTAGCCAAAATGATGAGATTGGTTTGTTCAAATTATTATGCAATTTTTCTTGTTTGTGATGATGAGTTTAATGTGTTGGGACAAATTTCCGAGAAACAGCTATTAGATTATGTTGAGGCAGTTGGCGTGGTTGATGGGGTCAAAGAAGTTCTTGGATATATAAATAATATATATAAATCCCCTTGACAAAGTTTTTTGTGTGTGCTATTATTTTGGCGTGCCACATGCGAAGGGTAACAAAGATTGATGTTTCAACACCTAGGGCAGTGAGACTGGAGAAGAGGAGGAAAAAGTATGTACGCAATTGTTGAAGTGGGCGGAAAACAGTATAAAGTTGAAGCTGGTAAATATTTTTACACAGAAAAACTTGATGCTGAAGTTGGTTCAACTGTTGAACTCAAATGTCTTTTGAAAGAAAAAGATGGCAAGGTTTCAGTTGGAAGCCCAGTTGTTAAAAATGCTAAAGTTGTTTGCGAAGTTCTTGAGCATGGCAAAGAAGACAAGATTGTTGTTTTCAAATATAAAGCTAAGAAAAATGAACGCAAAAAACAAGGCCACCGTCAGCCTTACACTAAGTTGATGGTTGTGTCAATCGAATAGGTATGACAAAAGTTAGAATAACAAAACTGAATAATCGGATTGTTGAGGTTGAGTGTGATGGCCACACCGGCTATGGAGTGTATGGCGAAGATATCGTTTGTGCTTCGCTGTCTAGTGTGGTTCAAACCGCGCTCCTTGGTCTTTTGGCTGTTGCCAAAATTGATGTTCAACTTGAACGTGATGATGAAAAGGGTTATCTGAAATTTAGTGTACAGAAAGATCTTGATGGCGAAGAGCTGATCAAAACCAATGCAATTCTGGATACAATGATGTGTGGAATTAGCGATTTGGTTGAAGGTTTTTCAGATTTTATTGATTTGGAGGTAAGGTAGTATGTTTATTAATATACAACTGTTTGCTCATAAGAAAGGTGGCGGTTCAACAAAAAACGGCCGTGATAGTAATGCTCAAAGGCTTGGCGTTAAGAAGTTTGCTGGCGAGAAGGTTCTTGCTGGAAACATCTTGGTTCGTCAACGTGGAACAAAATTCCATCCAGGCAACAATGTTATGATTGGAAAAGATGATACTTTGTTTGCAACAATTGATGGTGTTGTTAAGTTTGAGGCTTATGATAAAGACAGACAAAAAGTTTCAGTTTATGCTGAATAATGAAAATTAGGGCGTTCGTTGAACGCCTTTTTCATTGGCTAAATTTTATTGACATAAAAATGCTTAAGAATTATAATAATTTTAGTAAAATTAAAGGGGAACGATTGTGAATAGCGTAGAATTAGCTTCCGTAACCGGTAATTTGAATAAAATGCAGGATGTTTGTAATTCGCTTGTTGGTGAGTTTTGTTCTTGCGCAGAGATTGATTATGAGGATTACAAAATTAGCAATATGATTAAAGGTCGAGATATATCGGCTGATGAGGTTGCTTCAAATGAAGTTGAAGAAGTGGTAATAAAACAAGAGTCTAGTGTTTTAGATGAGATTGCAAATGAGGAAGCGCGCGGCGAAGAGAAACCAGATGAAGAAACTGTTCAGGTTCCAGTTGAGGCCGAAGTTGCTGAAACTGAAAGCGTTCTGCCTGAAAATGGTGAAGATCAAGAAGATGTTCAAATTAACGATAGTGGTTTGGATTCTGAGATTGATGCCGTGGTTAGTGATATGCAGCAGGGCTTAGAAAGTGAAGATTTGCAGCCACAAACGGTTTCAGTTGAGGAGGCTGAACAGCCAGTTGTTGAATCAGAGCCTTTAGTTCTTGATACCACTGAGCCAGTTCAACAAGATGAGGCGTTTGAGGATGAAATTGCGAAGGAAATGGCCAAACTTAAACAAGAAGGTTTGGTTCCTGATTCTTCTAAGATTGAAATAACAAAAGAAACAGACGGGGAAATGAACTTCTAAAAAAACAGGGGGTGGGCCCCTGTTTTTTTTAAACGTTTTATCTTCCGCTTTTTTGTTTTATTCGTTTGTTGATCTTGTGTTTATAGAACAGGCCAAATTCTTTTCTTGCGTCTAGTTCGGCTTGTTCATATCTGGCTATGTTGTTTTCAAGCGTCTGGGCAAAAGCTTCTTCATTGCGATACTTAAAGGCTAGCCTTTTGAGCATTTTTATTGTGAAGCGCTGGGCATCTCGCTCAATAGATTGATATGAATAAAGCGTTTTGTCTTCGTTCGCAGAAAAATATCCTGAATAGTTACGTTTCCATTCCTTTGCTTTGAAGTTAAGGGGGCTTATCTTGCCTTTGATAACCATACATTGATAGGCGTGGCGCCCCTCATGAATAATTGTTTCAAGCGCATGAAATCGGAGAGAGTGTTCGGTTAAGAGGATGGGGTTAATAAAAATTGCTTTTGTTCTTCCTCGGGTTTGGAAAGCGCCCAGTAAGGTGTCTGGGAATGTGTTGTTGACGATAACGGGAACAATTTCTCGGTGAGTCTTTCTTGCCATCTTTTTTTCAACGGCTTGCAAAATTGCGAGCCGTTTTTCTGGCTCGTAGTTTTCCCAATAACTTCCTTTGAACTTTGAATATACAAAAAGCACTTAACAAATCCTCTCGCATAATGATATAATATTTGTGAAAAAAATTCAAGCAAAAAGGTGTTAGAATGAAATACGAAATAAAAGATGATAGGATTGTTGTTTATGGGCGTGAAGACTTTTCGGCGCAGCATATTTTAGAGTGTGGACAAGTCTTTAGATATAGAAAAGATGCCGATGGGAATTATATTGTGTATAGTTGTGAAAAAAGCGCAAAAATAGTTGAAAATGGCAATAATATTGAGATAATTTCAAAAACGCCTCAATATTTTGCAGATTATTTTGACATGGGAAGGGATTATTCAGTAATAAAAAATGAATTAAAAAAAGACGGCGTTTTAGCAAAAGTTTTGCCATTTGGAAGCGGAATAAGGATATTAAGGCAAGATATTTTTGAAGTTATTGTTTCGTTTGTTATAAGCGCCAATAACAACATTAAACGCATTCAGAAGATTATTGAACAACTTTGCGTGGTTGCTGGGAAGAATATGGGCAACTACCATGCTTTTCCAACCAGAAAAGATTTTGCCAAGCTAAATGAAGCGGTGTTTTATTCTTTGGGTGCTGGATATAGGGCGGGATATCTTTTCAAACTTTCAAGACAACTTGAAAATGTAGATTTTGAGGCCATTTCAAAAATGGATACAAACGAACTGCGTAATTGGTTGATTAAGTTATCTGGCGTTGGACCAAAAGTTGCAGATTGTATTTTGTTGTTTGGATTTAATAGGGGAGATGTTTTTCCAGTTGACACATGGTCAGAAAAGGTATATAGAAAGTTTTATGATTGTGGGGCAAAAACCCGCCCACAAATGGCAAAAGATTTGGTTGAAAGATTTGGTTGCAATGCCGGTTTTGCGCAACAATATTTGTTTTATGGCGCGCGTTCTTATGATATTTTGCGCTAAAAAACATCTTACACTTGCAATATTGTATTTTGTATGTTATAATATACATGATATAAGTTAAACGGAGGGGAAATATGTTTAATCCACTTAATTATTTGGCGATGAGCACAGGACTTATTGTTGGCCTCAGCATTCTTGGGGTTGTTGTTTTATTCTTGCTCATTGTTTTGCTTGCAGTTGTTCCTTTGAAGCTTTGGTTCAGGGCTCTTGTTTCTGGATCTCACGTTTCAATGAAACGATTGATCGGCATGAAGGTTAGAAAGGTTAAGGTTAACGATATTGTTTTATCGTATATTTCTGCAAAAAAGGCAGGTCTTAAACTTACCATTGACGATCTTGAAACACACTATATGGCAGGCGGAAATGTTGATAGGGTTGTTAAGGCGTTGATCAGTGCGCATTCAGCCAACATTGATATCAGCCTTCAAACTGCAAAGGCGATTGATCTTGCAGGCCGTGATGTTTATGAAGCAATTAGAACAAGTGTTGTTCCTAAGGTTATAGAAACACCGCTCATCAGCGCAGTTGCAAAAGATGGGGTTGAGCTTATGGTTAAGGCAAAAGTTACGGTTACGTCTAATATTCATAGGCAAATAAGCGGAGCCGGCGAGGATACTATTATTGCCCGTGTTGGTGAGGGTATCGTTACAACGGTTGGCTCGGCAGATTCGCATAAAATCGTGCTTGAAAACCCAGATCTTATTAGTGCAACAGTTCTGAGCAAGGGCCTTGATAGTGGCACGGCTTATGAAATTCTTTCAATTGATATCGCGGATATTGACGTTGGTGTTAATATTGGTGCAAGGCTTGAAATAGACAAGGCTATTGCTCAAAAGAAGATAAGTGAGGCAAAGGCCGAAGAAAGAAGAAGTATGGCAGTTGCCCATGAGCAAGAAATGAAGGCGAAAGTTCAAGAAATGCAAGCAGAATTATTGAAGGCTGAGGCCGATGTTCCAAAGGCAATGGCAAAGGCTCTTCAAGAAGGCAAGATGAGCGTTATGGACTATTATGAACTGCAAAACTTGCAAGCTGATACTAGTATGCGCAAAGCACTTGGCAAAGAGGAAGACACAAAGAAAACTAACAAACCACAATAATAAGGAGTTTGTATGATTTATTTTTACATTGGGCTTGTTGTTATATTTGCAGTTTTCACTATATGGGCAATAATCAGTGTTAACAGTTTCAAAGGCAAAAAAAAGGAAGAGAAGAAAAAAGAAACTCCGCATGAGCCAACCTTTGAAGTTAGCAAGGAAAAGATAAGGCCAAAAAGGGTGAAAATCAAAAAAATCAAAACGTCAAAAAATGCTGAAGGGGCATCTGTTGTTCGTGTTTTTGAAGATGAAGAATCTGCCAATAACGAACAAAAAGATTCAGTTGAACAAGATAAAGATGCATTATATAGGAAATATGTTGAAGAGAATGGTGCTGAAGATAATATAGATTCTTCATTTGCTGATTCCACGAAGGCTCCTCTTCCAACAGAGGAAGAAATTGAAAGACGTATCGCAGAGATGAAAGACCGCTTTGAACAAGACGATGAAGAAAAGAAAAGCGGTTCAAAAGACAAAGATTTTTATTATGGTTTTGGAACAGGTTCTTC
>JAFSVR010000024.1 GCA_017444895.1 Clostridia bacterium | reverse complement strand
CTTGGATTGTTTGCATTATAATATGTGTCTGTCCATATTGCATATACTGTCAAATTGTTTGCTGGCATTGTGTCTGTTGATGTATACCACCCCGTTCCATCATCTGTTAGGCTGGTTACATTTTGGTTCGTGTTGAACCCAACTAACGTCCTGCCAAGATTCAAAATTGAAGTGCTCAAAGCTGAAAGGGCATCGCCTTCCAAATATTGCGCAGTTATGTTTTCTGTTGAACCCAATGTTGTTTGTCCGCCATTTAAGTTCAATGTCATGGTATATCTTGAAACTTCAGCAGTCCATTGTGCTGTTGCTGTTATACTGCTTGTGTATTCCCAAACCATTGCCTCAAGCGTTTGCGTTGAAACTCCAGTCTGTGTTACTGCTCCACTCAAATCCCAACCATTGAAGGTTATGGTATAGCTTGTTTTTGTTGCAGTGAATGTTGGAATTGTTCCAATTGGACTTCCAAATGCAATGCTCGTTGTTGTTGCTTCTTCGCCATTAACAGTGTATCCATTTGGAACATTTGTAAATGACCAGGTTATTCCCGTAATTGGCTCTATTGGTGCCAAATTCGTTTCCGTTGGGATATTAAGGTCAACAACAAATTCAACATTTGAAATTGGATCTCCATTTTCATCTGTAAGGCTTGCAAGATCTTGTGCCGTCCACTCAGTATAAAGATCGATTGTTCTTGTTGTTTCAACTCCGCTAACCCCGTTTAGAATTGCTTCGTTGATAAGGTCGCTCATATAATTCACTGTTCCAACAGGAAGCGTGCAAGCAGAGTCATAGAACCAATTGCCACTGTTAGTGTAGCCCATCATTGCAAAGTTGTTTGTTGCAAGAGTGTATGCTGATGGATATGGCATTGTTGCGCTTGCAATTGATGATGGGGTTAGCGAACTAACCGCTGTTGCATTAAGCCCTGTTGTGTTAGCACTATAATTAACAGTATATGTCTGCACTTCCCAAACAGCATAAAGAACAATGGTTAATGTGCCCTCAGTATCTTTCCCCTTTGATATTGCCAAAGCAACTAAATCTTTAAGACTTATAACCAAGCCATCAGCACAATCAACATCTGATGCTTGCGAATAGATAACATCGCTTGTCAGTGACCAGCCTTTTGCAATATGCCCTATTCTTGAGAAACCATCATTATCCACACTAGTATATCCGTCTGCAACACTTGGAAGCGTTATGCTTTCCGTTGTGTATGCAACTGAGGTCATTTGCCCAACAGCGCCCGTTGAACCAGTGCTTGAACCAAACACAATGGTATATTGCTTTTCAGTCCATTGTGTATAGAGGTTAACCTCATGGTTGCTTTCGGTGTCTTGATATTGTGACGCAACATCAACAAGGTTGCTCATATAACTTATTGCACCAACTTGATGCAAACAAGCAGAATCATAGAACCAATTTCCACTGTTCGTGTAGCCAACAATGTCATAGTTGTTTACTTCTAACGTTATTGAGGCTGTGTAGTTAGCTGTTAAATCTGCATATGCAGAAACTCCACTCTCACCCGTTGGCAAGTTTGGAAGATAATGAACTGAATATGAATATGCCTGGCCTGGGGTCTTTGTTTGTCCACTAATTGTTCCCCAAACGGCATAGATGATAACCGTTGTTGAACTTGTTGTTAAGTGTCCACTTTGTCCACACGCATATTCATCATCATAAACGATTGTGTTTGCGGCAGAATTCGTGTCCCATCCAAGGAAATCATAGCCAATTTTCTCATAGGCGTTTGTTCTGAATTGATCAGAGCTTCGCCCATACATAAACGTTGAATCGGTCATTCCGGCAGAGGCGGTGTTTGTTGCTCCCGCGCCGTTATAACTAACATAATAAGTAACACCCTCACCGGTGATATCAACTGAAATTGTTCTTTCTTGCCCTGTTGGCGAGGTTATGCCTGAAAGGGTTTTTGTGTTGGAAGCACCACCATCAGCGGTTTGCGCTCCAACAGTAATGGTCTTAACAATATATCCATTGTTAAAGTTAATTGTCAGTGTGAAGCTTGCCCCTTGCCTTATTGCAAAGGTTTTTTCTGTTCCAGATTTGTTGAAAGCCTCATTTCTTTCTGCATATGTTCCAAATATTGAATATCCAGCATAGCCGTTTTCAAAATCTGCATCCAAATAGTTTGCGCTTGAAGATGTGAAGTTCAAATTATATGTGTTTTCAAGGTATTCTTTACCTTTGATTGTTATGGCAATATCTCCCTTATCTTCAAGGCTGGTGTTTGAAACAATGAGGTCTGCAAGTTCGCTTGGAGAATAGTCAACTCCGCCATAGGTGTATTTATCAAATCTTCCACTATATAGTGTTGGTGTTGGGAAGGCTGAAAGAAGAGTTTGGGTTGTTAAATACCTTACCTGCGTAATGTCTGACTCTGCTTCTGCAGCACTAACCCACGTTCCAAACTTCTCTCCAAACACAACATAAACGTGATATGAATATCTTTCAGCATTTGAAAGTTCAGCATTGGTTGATTGGTTATAATACTTCTCATTGCTCGTGTCATAGTATCTTTCAACTGCATAATAGGTTTGGTCTGCCCCATTTATAGCAGTAAGCCCACCATATGTTGCTTGTTGATTTGAATCAAGAGTTAATGTAACCTTATAAACCTTAGCTCTGAAATCTGCATATATTGTTAAAACCTTGTTGTTAATGGTTGCATCTGTTACATAATCATTAATAACATCAGTATCAATCTCAGCATCTTCAACATCAAAGCCAAGATGATCAACAGAGTCTGTTCCCGGAACGGCAATCTTATAGCCGATGAAAACATATCCATCTTTCTTAGCAGTAACTTTTTCGCTTGCGCCATTGCTTAAAGAGTAGCCAAGCGTAATCTCATCGTCAATATAAACAATTGAGTTTGTAATTGTTTGGTGAGTTTCTCCGACTTTTCTTGTTGCTGTTAAGGTGGCGGCTGGAATATCTGTTATTCTTTGAGCATTGTCTGCAAAGAACCTTGCTGCATAAACAACATTTATGCTTTCCTTAACCCAATTTGCATAAAGAACATAATCCCCTGAAACGCCCAGATTATATGTCCAATAAGTTGAAACCGGTGTAAAATTATATGTGTTTTCTGCACCAGAACCATGGTTGGTTACGGTTGCATTATACACTTTTGTTCCCGTTCCGTTTTCACCGGTATAGAATCCTTCAAGATAATATCCAACTTTGCCTAAAGTTATAGCGTTAAGTTGTTTGTATGTGTGGCCATAAACAACGTTAGCATCAACACTTTGGTCATCATCATAAGCAAAACCACTTGCATTTGCAGAGTTATATACACTGCTATACTTTCCAACTAATCCGGCTGGCAAGTCATGAGTGTCTGCGCTTTCAATACCGGTCTGGAAGAACACGTTATATTCCCTATTCTGCCAAACAGCATAAAGAATAACGATTCTATCAGCATTTGCCGTTTCGTGTTCAGTGTTAATAACGCTTAAATTAGCTTCGCCATTGTATTTATAGCAAAGCAGTGTTTTTCCGTTAACTGAGATTCCTGGTGCAAACACGCTTGCAATATTAAATGTTCCATTTTCAACGTCAGAAGCAATCGCCGCTGCATCCTTAACCGTAATATCAACATTTTTTGCAGTTGTTTGAACCATGCTCCAACCAACAAAGTCATAGCCATCCCTAACAAGGTTATAGTTTTGTGAACCCAACTCTTCTGGATATGGATAAACAATTTGGCCACCAAGCATAGTTGATGGAGTTTGATATAAGAATTCATCCGTTCTTTCATATGCAACAAGATCACCATTAAACCCAGCGTATGATCCACCATTCTTATAATACTGAACTCTTATGCGGTTTTCCGTCCAATTTGGAATAAAGTTGATTGTGATATTACTGCTTGTTGCAGGGATTGCAAAATAATCAATCATTTGAATGATTGTCATTTCAGTGTCTGGCGCTTTTTCTCTTCCACCATATCCCCACTGCCCAACATGATAGCCAACCTTAAACAAATCATCTGACCACCTAAGGGTTATTGAGGTTTGTTCATTTACGCCTGCTGTTCTAACGTTGTTGGCTGAATAAACAACAGAGCGGTTTTGATAATCTGCATCAAGATTATATGGCTTTTGAGATGGCAGGCGATAGTTTGAACTGGCAAGCCTTGAATAGTTGCTTGCCAAAACAGCCGTTGCCGAAGTTGAGCCAATATATGTTTGAGCATCAATTGAATATAAAACCTCTACTTCAACTGGGTTTTGAATTCCATAAAGGTGAATATCTAAGCCATTAAAT
Source organism: Clostridia bacterium (assembly GCA_017444895.1). Classification (GTDB taxonomy): domain Bacteria; phylum Bacillota; class Clostridia; order Christensenellales; family UBA1242; genus UMGS2070. The sequence continues at coordinate 9,591 of JAFSVR010000024.1, read as the reverse complement.
AAAGCAGAATCAAGTTTAACATTTCCTTGCTCGTCAAGATAACTATCATTAAGATAATCAGCCCCCAAAATAAGGGTGCAAATTGAAATCTTGTTTTGTGCATCAAAGCCTGAGTTTGAAATTGCGGTTTCATTGATTCCGTTTCTAAGCGTCCACCCACCAAAAACAAACCAAGGAATATCTAGCCCTTCGCTCAAGCTGAACAATTCATCATAGGTAACATTGGCAATATCCGTTGCCACTCTTGCATTTTCACTATCATATTTCAAGATTGAATTTGCAATGCTTGGCTGTCCATACGCCTCTTCAAATTCCGTTGCCAAAATCTTGCCATGAATGGTATCTGTTTCAATTCCACCAACAGCATGGTAGATAACATGATAACTAATCTGCTCATAATGAGCATAAAGGTCGAAATAGTATTCCTCGCCAATGCGCAAGGTTTCAATATCTGCAACAATATCGCTGAGGCTGTCTGCTGCCTCAACCTTGGTTCCTTCGTGGGCTTCTGTTAAAGGATTATCAGCCTCGGTATACCAACCAACAAAACGATAGCCCGCTTGATATGCAACCGGCATGGCGTTCTTTCTTGTTAGGTCTGCGCCCTTCTTAACGATGGCGCTAAAATCATCACCCTCATATTTAACTCTTATGGTTTCGGTTTCTCCATAGGTTAGGCCCTGTGGGTGGTTTGCGTCTGGATCATTATTAGTGAATTGATCATGATAAACAACATTAACATAATCTTTTTTGTTCCACTCAGCAAAGAATGTTATGGTTCTGACCGCAATTTGGCTAAGGTCTTCAACAAAATACCAGTGGAATGGCGACACCTCGTCTTCTTCAAAAACGAAATCAATCGTTCCATCCGCATTAAGCGTCAGATTCATACCTGTTTTTGTTTTGTCATTATCAATATAGTTAACCCAATTTGTGATTTCATATTCATTAAATTTTTGGTTTTGGTCATGCGCAATTTTAACATTTCTTGCACCATTTGAAACGTTGTTTATTGAAACAGGCGCATCACTTGAACTTATTGCGCTTTCAATATCCTCTGCATTCAAAGTTAAGGTTGCAATATTTTCAACCTCATCACCACGGTTAACATTGAACACCAAAACATATTCAATATCGCTTAATGCTTTAACCGCATTATATGTTCTCCTGTCACGATATTTTGAAGCATCTGCCCCACCCGTTGTGTTAAAACTTCTGAATATGAAGTTGCTTTCAGTTGTTGGCCCAAAAACATCTATTTTTGATATATTTGTTTCGGAAATGATGGTGCTCCCTAGTGAGCCAATGCCATCGCCAACAAATCTAAGGGTGAAACCATCGCCAGCATCATAATCTTCTTCTGGATCAATATCTCCCGCAAAGAAACCATTAAGTCCATTATTTGTTATGCCCTCTATTCCGCTTGTTGTGTTGCAATCAATAACAAGTTCTCTAACTGTTGCCGCATTTGCAAACATATTTGAGAAGTTGGCTGAGATGCTTGATGCGCTATAAACCGCACCCCCGTCTTTATGCCCCCTGTCATTGCTGATTTTAAGAATGTTGATTATGCTGGTTTCTTCTTCTCCAAACTTATATTTTCTGCCTGCATTTTCCCCGCTGGCATTGTCAAAATATATTTTAACGCTTGTCAATTGCTTAACCTTCATAACGTTAACATCAACGGTTATTCCCTTTCGGTCAACAATTTTTCCATCTGCATCAAAAGAAACGTTTCCGCTAACAACTATGCTTTGCAAAGCCTCAAAACCCTTTGAACTTCCGTCACACGAGAAGATCCCCGTTCCGAGTTTTTCAATTCCTTCACCGAATGTTACATTCGTTAGCGCTGGTGCATAAAGAAATTTTTGCATGAAAGCACTAACAACTTCATCATCATTGCCATAGAGAACATTAACTTTTGCAAGGTTTTGGCAATTATCTAAATTAAAGTTTCTGCCGGTTATGTTGCTTTGTGTTGTGTTGGTTGCCCACGTTGGCGCAGAAACATTATACACCGTAAGTTCGGTCATCTCATCAAATGTTTCAAAAGAATCTTGTCCCAGGTTATATATGTTGACATTTTGCCCCAAAGAAACCTTTGAAGCACCAAGCCTTCCAAACGTGCTTAGAATTTCACTAGGAACAATATCCTTGCTTGATTTTTTAACTACCAGGGTTGCCCCATCTTCCATCTGGCAATTTTTGAAAGCATTGTTTGAAATAGTTATTTTTGAAACAACGCCTGCAGACGATTCATAATAGCTTCCAAGTTCATCAACGGCAACATCACCCTTGATTGTGCAGTTAACAAATGCATTCTGGGCAATAGTTGTAAGGTGGTTTGGGAAAGTGAAGCCTTCAAGATTTTCTAGGCCAACAAATGCCTCGCTATCAATTCTTCTAACGCCACTATACGCAGTGTTATCAAAGGTTATTTTTTTGATCTTCTTAATGTTGCTGTTTCTGTTTCCATTAAAGGCATTTTTAAGGATTCCAATAACGGGAGCGCCATTATATTCACTTGGAATGATCACATTTTCGGTATTTGAGCCGATATATTTCTTGATATCATAGTAAACGGTGCCATTTTCAATGTTATATTGGTAAAGAAAATCTCCGTATGCAACAGAGCCTGAGTTTTCTTTTGTGATTAAAACAACCAAAGGAGCTGTTATTGCTGCAAGCATAAAAATAATGCCAATAACAAGCAACGTTATTTTGGTTGAAAGGCTCATTTCGACTTTATCTTTAACTAATCTTCCCGTGTAATCTCGTGCCATTTTATCCCTCTTATAGTTTGCCTATATAGCCCGTAAATATTTACTATGCTTTTCCCACTCTTTTCAAGGCTTACTCTTAATTAATTATATAATAACATTAAGAAGAATAGTGAGTCAAACAATAAAAGCAATTTTTCATCTTTTTAGCAAAAAAATGACGAGTTTTTTAGAGTTGATAATTTATAGCCTGGTAAAAACGCCAAACCGCTTTACAATCGATTTTTTCTGTGATATACTCACATCATAGAGGAAAAATATATGAAGGAATATAATAAAAGCCAAGTTGAAGAGAAATGGAAGAGGTATTGGGAAGAAAACAAAACCTTCAAAACTGATGCGTGGGATTTTTCAAAACCAAAATATTATGTTTTGGATATGTTTCCATATCCTTCTGGCGCAGGGCTCCACGTTGGGCATCCAGAGGGTTATACCGCAACAGACATCATAGCAAGAATGAAAAGGATGCAAGGATATAATGTTCTTCATCCAATGGGATATGATAGTTTTGGACTTTCCGCCGAGCAATATGCTGTTCGTTCTGGCAACCACCCATATAGTTTCACAAGCAAAAACATAACAAACTTCCGTGGGCAACTAAAAAACCTTGGTTTTTCTTATGATTGGGACAGAGAAATTTCAACCTGCGAACCTTCTTTCTATAAATGGACACAGTGGATTTTCATTAAACTTTTTGAAAAAGGCCTTGCTAAGTATCAGGGCATGCCTGTTAACTGGTGTGAAGCGCTTGGAACCGTTCTTGCAAACGACGAAGTTATTGATGGCAAGTCAGAAAACGGCGGATTCCCTGTTGAACAACGCATATTGAATCAATGGATTATTGATATGCCAGCCTATGCCCAAAAGCTTCTTGATGGGCTTGATGGGCTTGATTGGCCAGAATCAACTAAAAAGATGCAGAAAAACTGGATTGGAAAAAGTGAAGGGGTTCAGGTTAAAGTTCAAACAACGGCAGGCGTTCAGTTTGAAATCTTCACAACCTGCATTGAAACAATTTATGGCATAACCTTCTTTGTTCTTGCACCAGAAAGCGATATCGTTAAAAACTTAATGCCACACATAACAAACAAGGCAGAAGTTGAAGAATATATCAAACAAGCAATGGCAAAATCAGACTTTGAGCGCAGTGAAATGAACACTGGAAAAACCGGAGTTGAACTCAAAGGTGTTAAGGCAATCAACCCAGTAAACGGCAAAGAAGTTTCTATCTTTGCGGGCGACTTTGTTATCGCTTCATATGGAACAGGCGCTGTTATGGCAGTTCCAACCCACGACCAGCGTGATTTTGAATTTGCAAAAGCATTCAACATCCCAATGATTCAGGTCATTGATGGCGCTGACGTTTCAAAACAAGCATTTGAAAAACAAGACTATCTTGGCAAGGGTTGCAAGCTTATCAATAGCGCTGAGTTTTCCGGCTTAACCGTTGAAGAAGCAAAGAAAAAAATAACAGACAAACTTGAAAAGCAAGGGCTTGCCCAGAGGAAAGTTAACTTCAGAATTCGAGACTGGATTTTCGCTCGTCAACGTTATTGGGGTGAACCTGTTCCGGTTGTTCATCTTGAAGATGGAACAATTGTTGCGCTTGATGAAAAAGATTTGCCTCTTGAACTCCCATTCCTTGAAGATTATAAGGGCAAAAACGGCAACCCACCGCTTGAAAACGCTAAGGATTGGATGAATGTAACAATCAACGGTAAAAAAGGCAAAAGAGAAGCTTCAACAATGCCAGGATCTGCCGGATCAAGTTGGTATTTTATGCGATATATTGATCCACATAATGATAAAGCATTTGCAGATAAAAAACTTCTTGAGCATTGGATGCCTGTTGACCTTTATGTTGGAGGCCCTGAGCACACCACTGGCCACCTTCTATATAGCAGAATGTGGACCAATTTCCTTCACGACATTGGCTGCTGCCCAGTAAGCGAACCTTTCCAGAGGCTTGTTCACCCAGGAATGATTCTTGGCGAGAATAATATTAAAATGGGCAAGCGCTTTCCTGAATATGTTGTTGATCCTAACGACGTTATACGTGAATACAGTGCAGACGTTTTGAGAATGTATTTGATGTTTATGGGCGCCTTAACAGATACCAAGCCTTGGAACAAGAAAAATGTTGAAGGCCCTAACCGCTTCCTTGATAAGATTTGGAAGCTGTATAACACCATTTCAATAACAGATAAGCCAAACAAAAACCTTGAAAAAATCTATCATCAAACGGTTAAAAAGGTAACGGAAGACTATGAAAATCTATCTTTCAACACTGCAATTTCACAAATGATGATTTATATTGGCGCCGTTTCAAAAGAAACCGAACTTCCAAGAGAATATGCTGAGGGTTTTGTTAAAATGCTAAGCCCTGTTTGCCCGTTTATGGCAGAGGAACTTTGGACAGAGGTTTTAGGCCACACCGGCACTATCACATATGAAAAATGGCCAACATATGATAATGCAAAAACCATTGAAGAAACTGTTGAGCTTCCTGTTCAAGTTTGCGGAAAAGTTAGAGGAACAATCATTGTTTCCAAAGACGCAACACAAAACGAAGCAGTTGACTTGGCGCTCGCAAATGAAAATATAAATAAGTTTGTTAATGGAACACCTAAAAAGGTTATATATGTTCCTGGACGAATTCTCAACATCATAGCATAACAACATAAAAACAAAACCACCAAAATCAATGGTGGTTTTTTTGTTTGCTAAAAACTTTAAGTGTTTTAATGAAATATGAAACATATTTGCGGTTGTTAATTTCGCAAAATTCAATCTTTTTGCGCCCATATTTAGCCAATAGCAAAATCGCCATAGTAAAAGCAAAAGCAACCACTCCAATCGTAAAATAGAAAACCATCAGCCCCTCCTTAAAAAGTTTCTATCTGATGGTTCTTCAATAATTTTAACTTTTGATTAAAATACCTAGTTGTTTGATTATTCTTTTGTTAATTTTTGATGAATATAGTTCCTGTGCGCAGTATATCAAATCATCATACTTAAACATATTATCTTCAATAATTTCTCTAAGTTCTAGCGTTTTTAGGCTCTTTTTAGTGAATATTTCAAAGATTTTAACATAGTTTTGCAGTTTTTTGTCGTCTTTGCAATAATGCTTTTCAAGTTTTAATATGTCTGATAATTCTTCCTCGCTAGCCCCTTCTTCGGCATTTTTAACTAACGCAATAATGGCAGGAATTCTAAACACGCTCTCAATATCCAAAGCCATTTTAATCTTTTTATACTCTGCCTTTCTATTAAGCGAAAGGTCATATATGCTTGGGAAAAGCGTTCTTAAAACACCGCTATTATCTAATATGTCAAAGTGATTGCCATTGACATTATCACACATCAAAATCCTAATAGTTTCCTTATATTTTCTTGTGTCAGACAATCTCCACAATAGTTCTGCATTTTTTGCAATTGCAGATTTAAGTTCTTCATCAAACTCAAAACCATAGCTAATCTTAAACCTTATTGCACGCAAAATACGCTCCGCATCTTCCTTAATCCTTAAATCGGCATTTCCAACTGCCCTAAGCAAATGCTTTTTAATATCTCCTTCCCCACCACAGAAGTCAACAACTTTCCCGTGGTAAATATCATAATAAACAGCAGAAACGGTGAAATCACGGCGTTTATAATCAAGTTCCAAATTAGATACAAACTCAACTTTTTTTGGATAATGCCCACCCTTATCAGAGCAAATTTCTCTTCTGAGGGTTGCGTGTTCATAAACACGCCCGCCATAAAAAATTTTGGCAACACCAAACTGCTTGTTCATTACGCTAACAAGCATATCGCAATCAACAGCAAGAGCCTGCAATTCCTCAATCGTTGCGCGACTGCAAAGATCAATGTCAGAACAACTTTCCTCGCTTATTCCCAAAAGTCTATCCCTAACAAAGCCCCCAACAGCATACAGTCTGAAACCCGAGCGCTCAAAATTATAAGCCAAATCTATTAAGTTTTTATCGCTTACTAATTCCACAATAGTATTATATCAAATACAAAAGCAATTTCAAAACAATTTTACACTGTATAAAAAACGCAATTTTGAATTGCAAATTGTAAAAAAGTTAAACATTTTCATTGTTATCTGCAACTTTTACCCCATTTATGGCATTATAGACATTGTGCCGTAATTTCTTTGTTGCAACTAAAATATCACCATCATAATAATCTAAAAATGATTCACTTTCAACTCCGAGTTTTGGATGAACAATATATTCGCCAGGGTTTTGCCCTTCGCTAGCACATACAATTTCATCCTCATTTGGCAAAATCTCTCTAATTATTTCGCTCCGCCTAGAGATTTTGTATGGATTTTCTTCGCCATAAACATAAACACAACATTTTTCTCCATCACATTTGCAGGCAAAAACAACGGGGTTTTCAGTATTATTTTTAACTTTCAAATCACTGCTTCCAAAGTTGACCATTGCATCAAACCCGGGCGAAACATAACTTGATTTAAGGCTGTGTGGGTTAGCTTCAACGATTTCTAAGCCTGAAACCAAACACGCATTGTATAGTGTTGTGCTTGCTTGGCAAACCCCACCACCAACGCCTTCTTCATATTTGCCGTTAACAATGATTTTTGCTCCTTCATAGCCCCTTTCTTTCAAGCGCTTTCCAGTTGTTTCATTAAAACTCAAAACTTCCCCCGGCATCAAAACCACGCCATCAAAGTTTGACAGCGCTAGTTCAATATTGTTTTTTCTTTCGGGAGTGCTTGATGAATATGTCGTATAAAACTTTCCTCTTAAAAATGAATATTTTTTAACATCTTCTTCGCTTAATAGTGGTCTCGTCGTTTCAAATGGCGCTTCAAAATCGCAACAACCCTGACTTAAATTGGCAAAAATTGATGAATTTAATTCATTTTTGTTTACCAAACGGCCGTTTTTTGCACTTTTTATTAATACTTTGCCGGTGTTTTTTTCAGCTTTAATTTCTGCGTCCTGGCTTGCCAAATTCTTTGCGTTAATAAAATTATTAATAAGTATATCATAATCTTCAAAGCAAAATTTTAAGATTGCTTCTTGCGGTATTTTTTTGCTAGCATAGTTAAAAAAATCCTGCATTTTTTCTTTTGAATAGTTATCATCAACATATAAATATTTTTTTGCATCGTTTCTAATATCAAAGCTTAGTAATTCTTTTTCATCACCAATAGCTAATGACAGCGATATGTCCTGCGCAAATGCAAAATCTATAACCTTGTCTTCTATCACAAAACAACTTGCACATAACAATATAATCAATACACAAACTTTTAATATTCTCATACTTTTATTATTATCTAAATCAATAATAACTATGTAAATCATCAAATTTTAGGGAAATTTGCGGGTTTTGGTTTTGCAATGGATTAAAATTTGCATTTTTTCAAATAATACTTTTGAGGTTAATATGAAAAGACTTTTGATAACTATTTTACTATTTGGGGCAATCTCGCTATCTGCTTGTTCAAATGATAGCGTTTTAGAAGGCGGTTTCTCTGGCAATATTTCAAGCCCAACGATAAGGGTATATAACACTGTTTCTCAAACAACAACTGAAATGGATTTAGAGAATTATGTTGCAGGCGTTGTTGCTGGCGAGGTGTATAACACTTGGGAAGTTGAGGCCTTAAAGGCGCAGGCAATCATTGCCCGAACCTTTGCTCTTAAATATGCTGAAGAAAATGCAGATCTATATAAAAAGCAGGGCATCAGCACTAACATTGAAGACGCCCAAAACTACGACACTTCCACCATCAACGAGCGTGTTTTGCAGGCTGTAAATGAAACAAAGGGCATTGTTTTAACCCACAACGGTAACCTTATTAATGCTTATTTCCATAGCAACAGCGGTGGAAAAACATCTCTTGCTGATGTTGGATTTGGGAGCATAGACAGCGATTTGCCATATATCAAAGCAGTTTCTTCTCCCGAAAACAAAAATAATAGCAAAAACTATCAATGGACTTGCTCCTTTTCAAAAGGCGAAGTTCTTTCAGCGCTAAACAAACTTGGAATAAGCCTTTCTTCCCTTTCAAGCGCAAAATTGGGAGTTTATGATGAAAGCGGAAGATACCTCACTCTTTACCTTGGTGGAAAAGAAGTTTCTGCAGTTTCGCTTAGAACTATGCTTGGCTCAACAAAAATGAAATCAACAAAACTAACTTCAATTAAAGTTGAAAATGGCAACCTTAAAATGAGCGGACTAGGATATGGACATGGCGTTGGGCTAAGCCAATGGGGCGCTCAAATTCTTGCAACACAAGGGAAAAATTATAAAGACATCATCAACTATTATTTTGATAATGTTTCCTTCACAACAGTAAAATAACAAAGAGCAATATAGCACTGACTTTTGAAAATAGCTTAATAATTAACGCTTTAACTTGAAAAAGTTTGAGTATCAATTTTTCTCTCTTAATCAGCCAACAAATCGGATAGTATGCTGTTGTTATAGGTTGTAGTACTAATTATAACATTGTATATTTTTAGACATACGTTTAACCTTGTCAATAAAAACATCCGTTTACACTAAAAACGAAAAAAAAGAGAAAGGGTGTCGTGTGTTTGCTCTGCCAGCACACACTCTTTCTTCTAACTTAGTGTATTGTTGTGCTTGTCTTCATTTGAGCGAAACGATAGTGTCTTATATTAAGACAAGCACATATTTAAATGCCACATGTTAAAATTAATATTAATCAAATTATTGTTTAGCAATTTCCTCTTTTACAGTAAACAAGAAATTTTCAGGTTTTTCATTTGGTTCAAATCTTGATACAACTTCACCTTTG
>JAFSVR010000023.1 GCA_017444895.1 Clostridia bacterium | reverse complement strand
CAACTGGAATTAATTCAACGTTGGGGCTTGGTGTTGGTGGAGCTTTTTCAACACTGGTTGTTGCGGTTGTTATATCTGTGTCTTTAGCTGAATTTTTGGGCAGGGCATTTGAGAGCGCTTCTCTTCATAAGGAGTATAAACGATTTAATTTTGAAACTAGCCAGTATGATAGCGTGGTAAATGGTAGGGCAAATTCCTTTCGTGGTGACAAAGAAAATGCCGATATAAATTATTTGCGCGAATTAAATTCTGCAAAATCATTAAATAAATAGTTAAAATCATCCGTATTTGTTTTGGTATGAATAACAAAATGCGAAAAACGAGGTTGTTGATATGAAGAATAAATTATTTGTAATAATGAATGTGGTAATGCTTTGCGTTTGTGGTTTTGGCTTTGTATTTGACTCGGCTGGTGCTAAAACAGCTTATGCACAATCCAATGAACGAAACTACTTCGTTGTTTTTGATGTTGATAATAAAAACAATGAAATTTTTGTTCGTGGTGACAGCGTTGAAGATGGAGATCAATACATAAGTGGCGATAATAAGCTCTATGAAATTGTTTCTGTTGATGGCGATAATATGGTTGGATATGCCAAGTTTATTGAAGATGTTCAAATGCCTATATATGAGGTTTCAAAAAAGACTCCTGGGGAAGTTGTTTTTGCTGCTTCGCAAAAGCAAGTTGGGTTATATCATACTCATAATGATGAAAGTTATATCCCTACAGACGGATATGACAGCACCTATGGTCCTGGCGGAATTCACGACGTTGGCGCAAAACTAAAATCAGATTTAGAAGGGCTAGGCATATCTTGCTATTATTCAACCGCGTTGCATTTGCCACACAATAGCGGGGCCTATACTCGTAGCCACACCACAGCGTCTTCTCTTTTGAATGCGCATAAACTTGATGGGCTTTTTGATATCCACAGAGATTCAACGCCAGCAAAGGAATATATAACAACGGTTGATGGGAAGGAAATGAGCAAGGTTAGAATGGTTGTTGGGAATGGCAACCCTAATAGTGCGGAAAATCTTGAATTCGCAAAATCAATTAAGGCTTATGCAGACAAGGTTTATCCGAACCTGATTAAAGACATTTATATCGGGCGAGGAAACTATAATCAGCAGCTCACGCCTCGATCTATGCTTTTTGAAATGGGGTGTGAAAATATTAAAAAAGATTTACCACTAGAATCTTGTGGGCCTCTTTCAAAAACCATTGATGTTGTTTTGTATGGTTCATCTGGGGCAAGTTCAAATAGCCTTAATGATGTAAGTTTGACTTCTGCAACTGGGAAGGAAAGCGTTATAACAGGCTTGGCTGACGGCAACAGCACAGCATCACTTAACATTCTTTGGGTGCTACTTGGATCAATTGGTTTTTATTTCTTGGTTCTTGGAATTGTTTGCATTTTTTCTAAAACAGCACGATACAAAACAAAAAGATTTTTTAGTGAGTTGTTTGCCAGAAATTCTTAAAAAACACGCACACACGCACAGAAAACAAAGATATAAAACCACTAGAAACAGTGCATATACCAATGCATTTATTCAAGTGGTTTTTTATTCGCATTTTTCATTTACTGGGTTTGTTGTGCGTGCGCGTATTATTATTTTTCTGTATAAACGATAATACTGTCTTGTTTTTTTGTGCAACTTCAACAAAACATTTGTTCAAATTGTGTTTTGACCACTCATGAATCGCCCAAAAAATCTAGCGAAATTTGATATTGAGTGGGGTGCGCCCCAAAAAGTTTTTAACAACTGTTGATAACTTTGTTAAAAAAGTGGTCAAAAGTGGTTGATTTTGATTTTTGCCATTGATATAATGGCGATGAAATTAAAAAAGGGCGGAGTATCTATGCTTATTGGAACGTTTAGGCATCAGGTTGACGAAAAGAAACGTATGCGTGTTCCTTCAAAGTTGAAGGAGTCGCTTGGCGTTGGTTTCATCATAACTAAAGGAACCAATGGTTGCTTGTTTGCTTTTTCACAAGATTCGTTTAATGAAGAAGTGGTTGAGAAAACAAAAAACCTTTCAATGTTTGACGCTGAAGTTCAAAAGCCTCTCAGAATTTTAATGAGTAGTGCTTTTGAAACAGAAGAAGATAATCAAGGCCGTATTTTAATTCCACAAGAACTGAGAACCTTTGCCAGCATAACAAAAAAGATTGTTTTTGTTGGCGTTGGAAGCAGAGTTGAAATTTGGGCTGAAGAAGTTTGGGACAAATATAATGAAGGCACAGATTTTGATGAAGCCACGAAAACTCTTGCGGGCCTAGGAGTGTAAATGGAATTTAAGCACATTCCGGTTATGCTTGAAGAGTGTTTAGAGGGGCTTAACCTTAAAGACAATGCCGTTTATGTTGATGCAACCATTGGTGGAGCAGGGCACTCAAAAGAAATTTTGAAACGCACCAAAAACACAAAACTGGTTGGCATAGACCAAGACAAGCAGGCTCTTAGTGCAAGCAAAACAAACTTGAAAAATTTTGGAAATAGGGTTGTTCTTGTTCATAACAATTTCAAAAACATTAATTCCGTTCTTGATGAACTTGGTATCAGCAAGGTAGACGGGGTTTTAATAGACCTTGGGGTTTCAAGCCATCAAATTGACACTCCAAACCGTGGGTTTTCATTTAGGTTCGACGCACCGCTAGATATGCGCATGAACCAAGAAAACAAACTTTCTGCCTATGATGTTGTTAACACATATAGCGAGGCAGAACTGAGAAAGATTATTTATGACTATGGTGAGGAGCGATTCGCCGGAAAGATTGCTCGCCATATCGTTGAAGCCAGAAAAAAGGCTTCTATCAAAACAACATTTGAACTGAGAGATTTGATTCTTGCCTCTGTTCCAAGATATAGAGGTCAAGATGGACAATCCAATGTTCAAAGAACATTTCAAGCAATAAGGATTGAAGTTAACGGCGAACTTGCAATTCTTAAGCAGGCAATCATTGATTGCGCCAGCAGGCTTAAACAAGGTGGCAGGTTGGTTATTCTAACATTCCATAGCCTTGAAGACAGGATTGTAAAAACAACTTTCAAAGAACTTTCTTTGAACTGCACTTGTCCGCCAGAATTCCCAGTATGTGTTTGCGGGGGAAACAATGCAACACTGATATTGGTTAATCACAAGCCAATTGAAGCAAGCGAGAGCGAGCGGGAAAACAACTCTCGAAGCATTTGCGCAAAACTGAGAATTGCTGAAAAGATAAAACAAGATTGAGATTAAGGATTTTTATAAATTTTACGGAAAAACAGAATCGCATTTTTGCCTTGGGAAAGGTGGAGTGCAAAGGAGGGAAAAGATGGTAACTGCAACAAGAACCAGAACCGAAGAAGAAAAACCTACATATTCTTACGGCAGACAACGTTCTTTCATTGATGAAGACAACGACGAAGAAGATAACTATGGTAAAGTTAACTATTTTTCAAGTTCACCATACACTGCCGTTAAAGAAGATGAAGATGACGAGCCAGCGTTTGAAATTCAGCAAAGATATAATACTGATGATGAAGATGAAGATGAGAACGAAACTGATGTTTATAAGAAAAATGGCTATGTTCTTTCAAGAAATGGTTTGCTTGAAGTTAACAGGGAAAACTCTTCAGCAGAATATGATGTTGCAAAGAAAGTTAAGCTGACACCAAGAATGAAAATTGCATTATGTTGCTATTCTCTTATTGTTGCGCTATTGATTGGCTTTGCAATATATAATGTGGTTGCCATCAACAACGCATCAAGCATGATTGCAAGTTCTCAAATTGAAATTGCAAGCAAACAGGATGTCATAAACGGGCTTGAAGAAGAGTATAATGCCTTAGGAACAAGCGAAACAATAAAAAGCAAACTTTCTTCAGACTATGTTGAGCTTAACGGCACGAATTCCGTTGTTGTTGAAAGCCCTGTGCTTGATGAAATTGAGGTGTTTGATGCACCTTCAAATTGGTTTGATAGCATTTGCGAGTTTTTCAGTAGTTTGTTCTAGACCTTGCGTTTAGGAGAACACAATTTGATTATTAAATACACTTCGTTTAGTATGCAAAAGAGATTGTTAGCGTTAATTCTGCTGATAATCTTTTTTTTAACGCTCCTTTGTGGAAGATTATTCTTTCTTCAGGTTATATGTGGCAAAAGTTTGCAAGCAAAAGCTCTTTCACAGTGGCTCAGAGATGTTCCTATTGATGCAATAAGGGGAACGATAACAGATAGAAATGGGGTTGTTCTTGCAAGTGATGAAACGAGTTATAACGTTTATGTTCGCCCAGCAGATATTGAAAACAAAGAAGCGGTTGCTTCGGTTTTGTCCAGAAATCTTGGCATTGAATATGATGAGGTCTATGAAAAGGTTTCAAAAAAAGGCGTCAGTGAAATTAGTGTTGCAAAGAAGATTTCACATGAAACAATGCAAAACATTTTGAAGGAATATTGTTCAGGCATTATCTTTGCGCAAACAAGCACTCGACACTATGCTTATGATAGCCTTCTTGCACAAGTTTTAGGTTTTGTTAGCGTTGATGGCGATGGCCAGGCTGGGCTTGAGGCGTATTATAACAAATATCTTAAAGGAACAAATGGTTTTTCTTTGCTTGAAAGTGATATCAAGGGAAAAACACTAGACACATCTTCAACATATTATATTGAGGCAATTGATGGACTGAATATTGAACTGACAATAGACTTCAAAATTCAAGAGGCCGTTGAGAAAATTATTGCAGAGGCACAAACAAGTACGGGCGCAAAGACGGCATCTGCCATTGTTATGAGCCCTAAAACGGGAGAAATAATTGCAACGGCAATCAGCCCATCAGTTAATCTTAATGATTTGCCAAGAGATGACGTTTCTCTTTTGATGGGGCGAATTAAGAATATCATTGTTAGTGATGCATATGAGCCGGGTTCAACCTTCAAGGTTATAACAGCCGCAATTGCACTTAACGAAGGATTAACAAATGAGCATGACTATTTTTATTGTAGTGGCTCAAGGGTTGTTAACGGTGTAAGAATTCATTGTCACAGACGAACCGGACATGGCTCACAATCGCTTGCGGATGGACTTTCAAACAGTTGCAACTGCGTGTTTATGGAATTGATTAATCGCATTGGTCTTGAAAAATTCTATGCCTATCTTAAATTATTTGGACTAACAACGGGGTATAACCTAGACTTTCCAGGTGAGGCACGAGCAATAACCATGGTTCAAAACAAGGTTACTCAAGGGGACTTGCTAAGAATGGGTTTTGGGCAATCAATAGCCGTAACTAGGCTTGGCCTTGCAACAAGCGTTTGTAGTTGTATCAATGGTGGGGAATTAATGCAACCATATCTTGCGAAAAAGATATCAACAACAGACGGGAATATCTTGTATTGTAAGGAGCCGGTTGTGCTAAACAAAACCGTTAGCGAATCTGTTTCAAAAACACTTAATAAATTGCTTGAAAACGTTGTAAGCAAGGGCGGAGGAAAACGCGCAGCGGTTGCTGGACACAGCATTGCAGGGAAAACAGGAACAGCGCAAAAAAATGAAAATGGTGCTATTGTTCAGGGGAAATATGTTGCGTCATTTTTGGGCTACACCCCCGCAGATGATCCGGAATATTTGGTTCTTGTTACCATTGATGAACCGCAAGGAGCATATTATGGAGGCGTTATTGCAGCACCAGTTGCTAAACAGATTTTTGAAAAGATTTTTGAAATACGGATGGTCGAAGCAAATGCCAATCTTGAAGCAGAACGCAAGGCGCTTGAGGCAAACATAAAAGTTCCAAATCTTATAGGTAAGAGTTTAACTGAAGCGGTTACAACCTTAAGCGGGCTTGGGCTTCAATATCTTGTCAGCGGTGAAGGCAAAAAGGTTTCGTCGCAGATTGCCGAACCAGATAGCTTGGCGTTTTTGGGGGATATAGTTTTGTTGATTATGGAATAGGAGGGATATATGAGATTATCTAGTTTACTCAGCGCAGAAGACAAACTCCTTGGGAAAGATGTTGAGATAGAAGAACTTTCGCTTAATAGTATGACGCCCATGAGAGATGGCCTATATTTTGCCATAAGAGGCACTCATACTAACGGTGAGAACTATGTTGTTCCAGCCATTTCCAATGGGGCGGTTGCGGTTGTTTGCGAAAAAGATTTGGGGTTTCCACCAGAAATACCACAGGTTATTGTTAAAGACGTAAGAAGTGCAATGGCGAAAATGGCAAACAAATTCTATGGCGAGCCAAACAAAGACATGAAAATAATAATGGTCACAGGAACTAATGGAAAAACCAGCACAACAACCATATTAAAACAGCTTTTTGAAGGAAATGGCATCAAAACAGGGTTGATTGGAACAAATGGGGCAATATATGGCAATAAAGTTGTTCAAACCGGCATGACAACACCGGATCCGATTGAACTTAATAGCATTTTGAGGGATATGAGAGACGATGGATGCAAGGTTGTTTGTATGGAAGCTAGTGCCCATGCTCTTGCACTTAATAAATTAGATGGCATAAGGGCAGACTTTGCTGTTTTAACAAACATAACGCAAGATCATTTAGACTTTTTCAAAAATATGGAAAATTATGCAAATGCAAAATTTAAGTTGTTCACAAAAGAAAGAGCAATGGTGGCAATAATTAATGCTGATGATGTATATGGCCGAAAGCTGATGCAAGAAATACCAATTCCGGCAATAAGTTATGGCCGAACAACAAATGCCCTAATAAAAGCAGACAATATTGAGCAAAATAAAGTTGGACAATCCTTTAATGTTTGTTATGGTCGTAATAGCACACCAGAAAGATATAGAACGCAACTTGATGGACTGTTTAATATAGAGAATATTTTGGGGGCGCTTTCAGTTGCTGAAATCTTTGAACTGGATAGGGAAAAAACAAAACAAACCCTTGCAAGCATTCCCCCTGTTCCGGGCAGATTCAATCGCATTGAAAAAGATGGTGTTCAATTTATTGTTGACTATGCTCATACACCTGACGGCATTGAAAATATTTTAAGAGCTTGTCGGAAGATTGCCAGCGGTAGAGTTATTGCAGTGTTTGGTTGTGGCGGATGTAGGGATGCGGCAAAACGCCCCCTAATGGGCAGGGTTGCTTGCGCACTAGCGGACTATGCAATCATAACTAGCGACAACCCAAGATATGAAGAACCGCAAGCAATTATTAAGAATATACTCAGTGGCATTCGAGAACTTGAGAACTATGAAGTTGAAGTGGATAGAGAAACGGCAATAAAAAAAGCCAGCAAAATTGCCCGTAAAGGAGATATTGTTGCAGTGCTTGGCAAAGGTGTTGAAAACTATATGGAAATTAACGGCAAGAAAATAGATTATAGCGATATGGAAGTTATTGAAAAATTATAGGGGATAGAAATGAATTTAGGGCAAAGGTTGGTTGCAAGTTTATTGGTTGGCTTTGGCATCTGCGCTTTGGTTATGCCTTTTTTGGTTAGGTTTATGAAAAAGCGTAAGATGAAGCAGGTAATTTTGCATTATGTGGATATGCACTCAGGGAAAGCTGGAACTCCAACAATGGGTGGAATAGGTTTCATCTTTGCATATCTTGTTGCGTCAATCATTTTTGCTCGTGGAGAAACCACGCTAACAATAATGAGTGTTATTGTTTGCATTAGCTTTGCAATCATTGGTTTTCTAGACGATTTTATCAAGTTCAAATTCAAACAAAACAGGGGTTTAAGACCATACCAAAAAATCATATCACAATTGGTTGTTGCGGTGGCGGTTGCTGTTTTTGCATCTAAAAGCATTTTTGTTGGAGGCGAGCTTTTCGTTCCCTTCATAAGCAAAACAATCAATATTGGCTGGGGAATCATACCTTTTGCTGTTTTCATCTTTCTTGCAACAACAAACAGCGTGAATTTAACTGATGGCCTTGATGGCCTTGCGAGCTTAACTTCAATTGCATTTTTGGCAAGCTTTGTTGTTATCCTTTTCCTAGAAATTTCCGGCGGTATGTTTGAATTGACATCAACAGAAGAATATTCAAACTTAATGGTGTCTTGCTCGGCAATGGTTGGGGCCTTGATTGGTTTTCTGCTTTTTAATGGCTTTCCAGCAAAAATTTTTATGGGCGACACCGGCTCGCTTGCCCTTGGTGGGATGATTGCAAGCGTCTGTATTTTTTCAAGAAACAGCCTCTATATCCCAATTTTGGGCATAATGTTTGTTCTTTCAAGCGTTTCAGTTATTTTGCAAGTTGCATATTTCAAAAAAACACATGGAAAGCGCATTTTTCTGATGTCGCCACTTCACCATCATTTTGAGAAAAAGGGAATAAGTGAGGTTAAAATTGTTGTGTGGTATGCCGTAATAACACTTGTTGTTGGGCTTTCAACCGCTCTGATCTTAACAATATAAATCATTTTTACGGCATATAAGTCATATATTTAACTATGAAAACTCAGCCAAAACTAAAGCTTAACACAGCTAGCATAACCTTGGTTTTGCTAGTCGTTTTATTAGTTGCTTTTGGCATTGTTATGGTTCATAGTGCAAGTTCTGTTAGTGCGGATATAACATACAAAGATGAGTTTTTTTTCGTTAAAAAGCAGATAATTGGTGCGGTTGTTGGGTTGTTTGGGCTTGCCTTCTTTGCTTTTTTTGACTACCATAAACTTGGCAAACTGTCTTGGTTTTTGCTTGGTGGGGCGATTTTGCTTCTTGCTCTTGTTTTTTTGCCAGGCATAGGTGTTGAAAATTATGGAGCAAGACGCTGGCTTAACCTTGGGATAACAACCATCCAACCAAGCGAAATTGCTAAGTTTGCATTTATTATTTTTGCATCAAGTCAACTTTCAAAAAACTATAATAAGGTTAAGTCATTAAGTGGCATTTTGCCAACCGCAATCGCCGGTGCCATTCTCTGTTTACTTATTATTCTTGAACCCAACATGAGCATAACCATGTGTGTTGGGATAACAACAATCATCATGCTCTTTGTTGGTGGAATTGCCCCTAAACATCTGCTCATCTTTGGCGCAATTGTTCTTGCGATGGTTCCGGTTTTAATTGTCATTGAACCATATAGATTAAAGCGCCTCTCTGCCTTTCTCGATCCTTGGTCTAGCCCGCAGGGCGAGGGGTTCCAACTGGTGCAATCGCTCTATTCCCTCGGCGCAGGAGAACTGTTCGGGGTTGGAATGGGTAATTCTCGCCAAAAATATCTTTTTCTTCCTTTTGCTGAAAGCGACTTCATCTTTTCAATCATCGGCGAAGAACTTGGCTTTGTTGGTTGTCTTGCTTTACTTTCTGTTTATGCAATAATAATTATTCTTGTGATCAAAATTGCAATAAAAGCAAAAGACCGGTTTGGTTGCTTGCTTGCAACTGGAATTGCGGGCATCATCGCAACACAAGTTCTTATTAACATTGCCGTTGTCTCTGGCTCGATCCCGCCCACCGGGCTTCCTCTTCCGTTCATCAGCGCTGGCAGCACATCGCTTGTAGTTTTTATGAGCGCAGTAGGTGTAGTTTTGAATATAAGTAAGCAGAGTAAAAATTAACTCTGCTTTAATTTTTTTGATAAAATTTGCAAAAAAGTGATACAGAATAAAGAAAAATGTGTTATAATACGAACAAAGAGGAATAAATTATGAGCTTATTTAGTGGGTTAGGAGAAGAAATAAAAGCATTAAATAGTGATGTAAAGAATGTAGCGAATAGTGAAAAGGCAAAGAAATTAAGAAAAAAATTGTTGTCAATAGGATTACCTATGGCAATCATTGGTTTTGTTGGTGTTTTTGTTTGTTTTGTATTATTTGCTACAGCTGGATTTTCTGCTTTTGGAGAAAACGGTTTTACTGCTAGAATTTTGGTGCCATTTATTCTTTTTATACCTTTTGGTTTTTTGGGTAGTATTGGAGCAATTATAGCCTCATATGGATTTAAGATTGTTGTTACTGGATATGCAACCGAACTGATTGATGAAACTGTTGGTAACAATTGCCCAAAATGTGGCGATAAAATAATTAACGATGAGATGTTTTGCTCAAAATGTGGATATCAAGTTAGAAAAGAATGCCCTGATTGTAAAACAATCAATTCACATAAAGACAAGTTTTGTAAAAAATGTGGCAAAGAACTATAGTAAAGAATGAGCTGGTTTTGCTCATTTTTTATAAGTGCAATAACAGGTCGTAACAGGCTCGATCGCGCCAACCGGGCTGCCGCTTCCGTTCATCAGCGCTGGCAGCACAAGTTTGGTGGTTTTTATGAGTGCGATAGGTGTGGTGCTGAATATAAGTAAGCAGAGTAAAAACTAACTCTGCTTTAATTTTTTTGATAAAAAACGATGCAAATAGGAGTGAAATATGTTATAATAACTTTGTTGGGAGAGAAATATGAAAGCAATTTATGTTTTGGAGCATTTAGATTTTGATGAAGAACAAATGTCTAAGTTGAATTCATTGGGTAGAGTCCATTATTTTGATTATGCCAATGACGAGCAAATAAAAGAAGCAATAGAAAAAGCAGATGCCATACTTTTTGATTGGATTGACCCTGACAAATTATTGCCAAATTTAAGACAAGGTCAATTCATTTGTTTGCCATACACAGGATACAACTGGATAAAAACATTGAAGTTGGCAGTTGATAATGGAGTTTCAGTTTCATATATTCCAAACTATTCAACAAATGCAGTTGCAGAACATCATTTGAGTTTGATTTTAGATTGTGCAAAACATATTTCATATTTTAATGAAAAATATAAATCTGGAGTTGAAGTTCCTTTTAATAGAATCTATGAATTGAAAGGTAAAAAAATAGGAATAATTGGTCTTGGGCATATCGGCACAAGACTTGCAGAGTTGTTGTCAGTTTTTGATGTTGAAATAATGACTTATAATAGAACTCCAAAACATTATAAAAATGTTAAAGATGTAGATTTGGAAACTTTGTTAAAAGAATGTGATATTGTTTGTAATACTTGCAAACTTACACAAGAAACAAACAATTTGCTTGGGAAATTGCAATTTGAGATGATGAAACATAATGCAATATTAACATCAACGACAGGTGGAATTATTAATTTAGATGATTTGACAAATTATATAGATAAATTCTTTGCAATAGGGTTGGAAGATGTAGAACATCAAATAGTTCCTAAACAGTTAATTGATAGTGAAAAAGTTATTTGTACTTATCATAGAGCATATGATACATATGAAGCAGAACATAACAGAATTAACTTATTTATAGAGAACATCAAAGCGTTTTTTGAAGGAAAACAAATAAATATAGTTTCAGTGCAATAAAAAGTCATAACCGGCTCGATCCCTCCAACTGGGCTTCCTCTTCCGTTCATCAGTGCAGGATCAACAAGTTTGGTGGTTTTCATGAGCGCAATAGGGGTGGTGTTGAATATCAATAAGCAATCAAAAAGCAGATTGTGAAGTTCTGTGTTTTCGCTTGCAAAACCAGCAAAAGAACATACAATATTCTTGAAGGGAGAATGAGAATTGTGAAAAACATTTTTATTGGCGGTGTTGCAAGATCGGGCAAGGGCACTTTGGCAGAGATGATTAAAGAAAAGTGTCCAAAATATAACCATATTTCTTTAGATTATTTCACGGCTTCTCTTAAAGAAAATTTTCCAGAAACGGGGATAAAAACAAGCGTTATAATTGGAGATTCAAGCCCAAAACTTGCACTATTGCTATCTAAAACAATGGATATAATGAATGATAAACAAGAAAGATTTATTATAGATTCTGCACATATTATGCCACACGATATATTAAAATATATTGACCGAAGCAAGTGGGATGTTATATTCCTTGGATATCCACGCACAACAACTGAAGAGAAAATTAAAATTGTTTTGGAAAATGATGACGAAAAAGATTGGACTAGAAAAAAGACTTATGATGAGTTGTTTTATAGGATTGATTGCCTTATTAAAATAAGCAAAGCAATAGAAGAAGAGTGTAATGAGCTAGATATCACGTTTGTTGACACAAGCACAAACTTCAATGCACAAATCCAAAGAGTTGCAGAAAAATATAAACAATAAACAAAATTTAAATTTAGTAATAAAATAGCGGGGGCCCACTGTTTATCATTTCTAATGCACTTCATCTATTGACTTTTTGTAACCCATATGTTATGCTGGGTATACAATTAAAGAATTTAAGAGGACCAAATGGAAGAGAGTAATAAACAGAACAAAATAAAAACAAAAGAAGATGCTTTGCGATTAGTAAATCGTTTGGGAAATAAGTTATATAGACTTAGTGCGAAGTGGAGAGATGATGAGGACGTTGTATTGGAAGCGGTGAAATCATATCCACTTGCTTTGGAATATGCCTCAGCAAGGCTTAAAAAGAACAAACAAATTGTTTTGGAAGCCGTTAAGGGCAATCCAAGAGCGTTGTCTTTTGCAGACGAAACAATATATGATGACGATAATTGGCGAGAATATGCCTTTGGTTTATATGGCAGTGCTTTTATCGTTAATCCTGATGCTTGGGCCGAGTTTGAATTCCAAGACGCTCAAATGATAAAAAACACACGAGCACCTATTGGCAGAGATACGCTTAAAGCAATTTGGGAAACGGGTGGTTGTTACCATTTTTGTGATGAAAATTTGCTTAACAAAAATGAGTTTTATAAAACTTTTGAAAAGTATTATTTTGATGAAACAATAGATCCCCTCAAACCTAGCGAGATAAGATTCTATGAGCGTTGGTTGCTTGCAAAAAGAGCTCTTAGGCTTAAATATGTATATAACAAATCTGAAAAAAACATTGAAGATGATGAACTTGTAAAAGGCTAGGTCTGAGAAAGAAAAAAGGTGATTGCAAATGGGATAAATGTGGTCTGCAATGTGGCTGAAATTTGGGCAAGAACGCTATAACTACGACGGGAGTTTTTCAAAGTGTTTCTGAGTATGCAATGAACAATGAAATTTAGTATAAAAAGAGCAGGCTTCCCCTGCTTTTTATATTGCAAACCAGCAAATCTAGATAAAACCTTGTTGTTAAAAATTGTTGCTTTTTGCTAATTTATACATTATAATAAATAAAATAGACCTGGTAGGAGAAAATCCGTGGAAGTTTATGTTACTCTATTGTTGTTTTGTGCCGTGGCTTATTTTTTTGGTGAGTTGAAACCTGCAGGCCGTTTTGTTGGGTCAACTACACTTATTAAAAATGACAATAAACCAAAACTTGTTTTTTGTATTGCAATGACAATAATTTTTATTTTCATTTCTTCTTTCAGAAATTTTAATGTTGGTTATGATACCGTAAACTACTTAGATTATTATGTTTTTAAGCAAAAAGCCCTGAATGCCAATGTGTATGAATTTCTTTTTGAGGCTATTTACACTATATGTGCATTTCTTAAATTGCCTTTCACAATTGTTTCTATGATATGTGCAATTGTTTCATTAAGTGCTTTTTGTTACTTTATTTATAAATATTCCCCTGATCCAATTGTGTCGCTGTTTTTGTTTGTGGCATTGGGTTTCTTTGGTAATACACTCAATGCGGTTAGGCAATATTTGGCTCTCGCTGTTTTTCTGTGGGGAGTAAAATATGTTATTCATGGAGATTTTGCGAAATATTTGCTTTGTTGTTTAGTTGCAATAATGTTCCATTCATCTGCCTTTTTCTTGTTGCCTCTATATTTTTTGAGATATGTTAAGCCAAATTGGAAAAGTTTGCTAGCAATTTGTGTGATTGTGGCTTTGTGTATTTTTGGGATAAAACCATTGACGTATGTGATCAGCCTGTTTACAAAGATAAATTATTATGACAGATATTTTAATTCAATAGATT
>JAFSVR010000022.1 GCA_017444895.1 Clostridia bacterium | reverse complement strand
GTTGTTAAGTTCAGCAGGCGGAATAAAAGGAAGGATTAGGGGACAGAATTATGGATAAATACCTTATGATAGTCAACAATCAGAAAAGATTTTTCAGGGATATGGTTGACGGGTTTACAGTCAGAGAAACAGCGGCAGTTGCACCCGAGGGCGTAAGGGATGACTGGCCAATCTATCTTGAAACGGAAACGGCAAAAGCTTTGGAAAAACTAAATGCGCGTTTAGCAGGAAAGAATATTAAAATAACCGTTAGTTCTGGATTAAGAACCATTAAGCAACAGAAAGATGTTTGTGAACAAATTCTTGTTAAAAAGCGTGAACAGTTCATGAAAGCTGGTGCAACTAGAGCAGATGCCTCTATTATGGCAAAAGAATATGTTGAGAAATATGTTGCAAGGCCAGGCTTTAGTGAACACCATACAGGGCTTGCCCTTGATTATGTTCCAGAAAGAATCAAGGATAATCTTTTAACAAGGCTTGAAAGAAAATTTGGCTCAGAGTCAACCGCTGGGAAAAAACTTCATGCGCTTGATAGAAGGGTTATGTCGGTTGTTGTTCAAAAGGAAATGACGGACTGCGGTTTCATTCTTAGATATACAGATGAAAACGAAAACGAAACTGGCGTTCCTGCTGAGTATTGGCATTTGCGCTATGTTGGACCAGAAAATGCAAGAAAGATTAAGCAGAGCAAGCAGAGTTTGGAAGCGTATGTCCGTGGGCTTGGTGAGGATTTAACACAAGCAAGCGAAGAAGAGATGACAAAAGGTTATAGCATGAGAAGATAGGGCGAGCATAATTAGTTGCAAACAGCAAACTTAATGTGTATAATGTTTATAATAAGTAGAAAGTAGGAGGAAAGATAGATGAGTGGGACAATATCTGCAGTTGTTGCTTCGGTTGCCTTAGCCTTTTTGATCCTTGGGTTTGTTTTTGGATGGGTTAGGGGCTATCAAAAATCTTTGGCTAGGTTTATTATAGTTTTGGTTGTTGCGGTTGTTGCGTTCTTTATAACGCCCGCATTAACAAATGGACTTTTAACTCTTGATATTTCGGGGCTTGGAATCAAAATTGGTGGCGGAACAGTAACCAGTGTTAAGGACCTTATTACGCAGTTGATTAATTCAATCAGCCAAGTTAAGGAATTGGTTGAATCTTCGCCAACATTAAAAGCCTTTATTGATGCGATTCCAGCAATGATTGTTAATGTTCTTTTGTTCACACTTTTATTTTTCCTTTTGAAGTGGATTTCAATGATCATTTACGGCATTTTGGCCGCAACGGTATTTAACAAGAAGAAGATGGAGGGAAAAAACAAAATAAAACTTCTTGGCGCAGGAATAGGAGTTGTTCAAGCACTGTTGACTGTTGCTATTCTATTGATTCCTCTTTTTGGTTTTGTTAATATTGCAAGCAACCTTAATGCGGAAGCGGAAGCTGCGTCTTCAACTTCTGCAACTGCTTATGCCGTAAGTTATAATGAAAATGTGAGTGAGTCTGAAGACGGGGGCATTTCTCTTGATAGGGCAACAGAGGTTGCGTCAGAATATGTTTCAGCGTTCAGAAACACTTGGATTGTTAAAGTTTATAGTGCCGTTGGTGTTGATAAACTTTCAGTTTCAGTTTTTGACAAACTTAGTGAGCAAAAAGTTAATAATGTTCAAACAAACTTAACAAAGGAACTTACCGTTGCTGTGAAGATGGTTCCATCTTTGCAAGAGCTAACCAGCAGTGGGATGAAAATTGATTCAAAATTTGTTAATGCTGTTGAAAAGGCTCTAGACACAGCATATGAGTCTGATATAGTTAGCAATATTGTTAATGAGGTTATTGTTTCAGCCTCAACAAAATGGTCTAATGGTGAAACATTTATTGGAATGAGCAAGCCAGCAGTTTCAGATGATGCTTCTGTTAATGCCATAGTTGACACGCTCCTAAGTGCAATGAAAAATGCAAAGGCAATAGATATTGAGTCTGACCTTAAATCTATTGTTAATGTTATGAATATTTTGGTTGACCAAAACGTGTTTGATGCAGTATCTAATGGGGAAGACGCAGCAAAAGATGTTTTGGAGATTATATCAAAAGAAAACAGCAACATTGTTGCAGATTTAATCAACGCTCTTAAAGACAGTCCTGAACTTGTTCAAGTTCTTCCAAAAATTATTAACACAGGGCTAGACTTTGTTTATGATGCTCTTGAAACAACTATTCCAGAAGGTCAAGAGGACCAGTATAAAATCAGCGAAAATATAACTTCTATGACATGGGGCCTAGATGCCGAGAACATACAATCTGTTCTTAAAAATATCGCCAGCATATATAGCGATTTCTCAAACAAAGAAAGTTCAGAAAACACAATTGAAGTTATAAGTCTTGAGAAACTTGGAATTGCTCTTAATAGCATGAGAAACAGTGCAGTTATGAATGCACCTGGCGGGAAGCTTTTGGAAAGCTTGTTGAACAGCGAAATGATTAGTTCGGTTATTGATAGCACAACAAGAACCAGATTGATTAATGCTTGGAGCATATCTGACACAACAGACCCTAATTATGTTAACTATGCTTCAACGTTCAAGGGTATTGGAGACATGGTTGAAGTTGCAAAAACTTTAAGCGAAGCTTCTAGCCCAAAAGAGAGCATTGAGGTAGCCCTTAATGCTATAACAAGCGAAGGCGTTGACACTTCTGTTATGGAGAGTTTGCTTTCAAGCGAAAATCTTCAAAATGCGGGCCTAGACGCCGACACAGCAAATGCGGTTAGCGACGTTGTAAACGAGATAACTGATGGGCTTAGCGGGCTAACAGAGGAAGAAAAACAGCAAGAAATTGAAGGTATTGCTGCTGCTCTTGACATTATTGTTCAAACTCAAAATGCAGAGTCTGGAACAATTGACACGATAGATTCAGAAGCCGCTGAAGATCTTGTTGATGCAATTGCTGGTTCAACTATTATACTTGATTTGATTGACAGCTCAGCAAATGTTAATGGCGCTGTTGATACAAACAAACTTGATAGTGAAACAAAAACAAATCTAGAAGCAGCAATTGACGGCAATAGTGGTTTAAGTGCAGATCAAAAAGATGCCCTCAAGGCAATGCTTGGCATTTAATAAAATAAGATAAAAAATAAAGGCAACGATTATTCGTTGCCTTTTTCTTGTTCTTCTTCATTGGTTTTTGCTTTTGCCATTCTTTGCTTAAAGCGTTCAATTCTGCTGGTTATATTTGGCTCTTTGAAGGTTCGCTCCTGTTTCTCTTTTTTTATTGCCTCTCTCTCTTGCGTTTTTTGCCTCTTTTTCGCAAGATACTCAAGGAAACTGGTTGTGCGTTCGTCAGTTGGGTAAACTTTTGCTTCATTATCTAAACCAAGAACCATTTGCCCGTCTTTATATGATAAACCCATTTTATTTGGTTCGCCATAAAGGTAAAGATATGAAGCAAGGGCTGTTGTAACGTCTGGGCTGATTGGCAGGTCTTTGAGAGCCTCAGAAAAATACTCATAGAGAAGTTCTTCTTTTCGTGGTGCCTTTCTATAAACCATTTTGTCGCCTTGTTTTATTGGGGCAAAGAAGCGTTGAAGAACGTGTTTGTTATCATATTCATCAGAATATTTGGGAACAACAATTCTATGGCCATCTTTTATGGTTGAAATCTTTGATATATAGTTTGGATTAATAACCTCTCTATCAACAAATTGTTGCTCTCCCTTGCTGTTTTTCATTTCAGTAAGGTATGGATCATGATCATTAATTGTGAACAAAATCTTTGATTCCGTTGGCGTGATTTCATATGCTGCTAAAATGGCATTAGGGTTTTTAACATTGTCCTTAAATTTGACACGTGGAAAGTGTTTTGCTTTTTCTATTGCGTCTTGCATGTTGGGAGCAATAACCGAAAATAGAATTGGAATATAATGGCCAGTTGTGCAGTGTCCGCACATAACAACCATGCCAAAAAGTTTGCAATTCTTGTTCTCGTCAATTAACTTCTCAACACTTCCGCTAGGCGTCATGAGGACACCTTGCCTTATAACGTTATTTTCATTATCTGTGCGGTCGTAATAGTTAATTTTGCTTTTCACAATTGTTCTCCTTTATTTGCAAGATTTAAGAGCCTTGAAATACAGTTTTTTGAAAGCTTTAATGTTAATATTGGTTAAAACCGTGGCATTTGTTGGATTTTTATCTTTGCAAATAATAACCCCGGTTTTTACTTCGTCAAAATATTGAACGGCAACATTCATTTGTTTTTTTGTGAATATTTCAGGGGCAAGGGCATAGGCCATTGCAGTTGCATCGTGCGTTGCAATTCCGTTTTTAATATGCCTGTCTTTATATCCTCTATATATAAATTCAAGGGTTGCACCAGTTGCACTCATGGTTTTTGTTTCAAAAACTTCTCGCCAATCAAGGTATGCTGTATGGCCAAGTTCCATTGGAACAACAACAAGGTTAAGCCCACTGCTTAAAACAACTTCTCCCGCTTCTGGATCGCAGGCAATATTAAATTCTGTGTATGGTGTTTTGATGCCATCTTCTTCAACGCTTCCGATCATCATTATAACTTGTTCAATTCTATCTTTATCTTCTGGATAGTTTTTTATGAGCAAAGCAAGGTCGGTTAGTGGGCAAAGAGTTATGATGGTGATTTTATCCTTGGTCTCATTTAATGTGTGATGCATGAGCTCAAACGTCGGTTTTTTGCTTAAAGAGCGTTTGGTTTTTTCAAAAACATATCCGCCCATTCCGTTGTCACCATGAAATTTTCCTTCTGGAAATGATTTTCTAACTAGTGGTTTTTCAGATCCTGCAGAAATTGGCATGTCTGGGGCTGAATAAAGGTCAAGAAGCCCAAGGGTGTTGGCGCTAGAATTAAGGACACCAATATTCCCGGCTGAACAACCAACCATTTTTATATCAAATTTCTTTGTTTTTGTTGCAAGCATTAAAGCAATTGCGTCATCAATTCCGGGGTCCGCTAGAATAATTATAGGCTGTTTTTTCATAGATTTCTCCATAGTATAAACTTCTTACTATATATTAACATTAATTTTAGATTCTCGCACGCATTTTTGCAAAGTTTTTGCAAAAAATATTAAAAATTTGCATATATTCTATGAACAATGAAACTTTTTCAGTAATATGTGAAATTGAATTGCAAAATTGTGTCATTTTTAGTAAACTTAACTTAGAAAAGAGATTGGGAAAAATGAAAAAATATATTTGCTTAAGTTGTCAATATAGGTATTTTGAAGAAGGTAAAGATTCAGGGGGCTTTGTTCCTGCATTATCAACAAGCCAAGAAGATTATGAAAAAAACGCAAAATGTAATGTTTGTGGACAAAAAATCGTGCAAAACGGGGCAAAGGAAGATGCCGAATTGTTTTTGTCAGCAATTCGCAATCCGCAGATTATTGTTGTTGCGTTCACGGCGCCATCAATAAGAACAAGCCTTGGTGAAATG
Source organism: Clostridia bacterium (assembly GCA_017444895.1). Lineage (GTDB taxonomy): Bacteria > Bacillota > Clostridia > Christensenellales > UBA1242 > UMGS2070. The sequence continues at coordinate 7,911 of JAFSVR010000022.1, read as the reverse complement.
TTTGGAATGGAGCCGGGAAGCGACGTTACGGGCAAAATGGTTTCTGCAATCAAAGCGCTTGGGGTTGACTATTGCTTTGACATGAATTTTGGAGCAGACTTAACAACGCTTGAAGAAAGCAAAGAGTTTTTTGAGCGTATCAAAACAGGCGAAAACTTGCCTATGCTTACTAGTTGTTGTCCGGCATGGGTATCTTTTGTTGAGAAGGCTTATCCGGACTTCAAAAAGAATCTTTCAACCTGCAAATCTCCACAACAAATGTTTGGTGCGGTTTTGGTTAATTATTTTGCCAAAAAATTAGGTGTTGAGCCAACCCGGTTGTTTGTTACGAGCATTGTTCCTTGTTTGGCAAAAAAACTAGAAAGGGTAAGACCAGGTGAAAACACAAGCAAAGTTTATGATGTTGACTGCACATTAACGACTGTTGATCTTGCAAACATTTTGAAACTAAAAAAGATTGATTTTTGCCACTTACCAGATGCTGATTTTGACAATGAATTCTCTCTTTCAAGTGGCGCCGGAACATATTTTGGTAATTCTGGTGGTGTTTTGCAGTCAATTCTAGAAGAAAATGCAGAAAAGCAAGGAAAAGCTCTCACGTCTGGGCTTTCGGTTGGCTTGGCAAACATCAAGGAATGCAAGGTGAATATTGATGGCAAAGACGTTTGGGTTGCGTGTGCTAGTGGACTAAAAAACGCAAAATTGCTTCTTGAAAACATAAAAAGTGGCAAAAATAAATATTCATTAATCGAAATAATGGCTTGTGAGGGTGGCTGTGTTGGCGGAAGTGGGCAACCATCATCAAAGGGTGATAGTGAAATTGTTGGAAAGCGTGCAACTGCTCTTAAAAAGCGTGCGGATATGCAAATATATAAAACAAGCGACCAAAATGTTGCGGTTTCTCAGCTGTATGAAACATATTTTGGTGGCGTTGGCTCAAAAAAAGCCAAGGCCCTTCTTCATGTTAAAAGGCAATAATTTGTTTTGAATATTAACACGCTTGGTGTATAATATTTGTGTAATTTGGATTGAACAGAAGCGGAGAGGGATATGAAAAAACTAATCTCGGTTGTTGTGTTATTGGGAATTGCGCTATTTTGCAGCGTGCTTTTTGTTGGGTGCGATAATCTTGAGGCTGTTGCACTTAAAAATGGAATAATCCAAAGTGAATATGAAGTTGGTGATTCTTTTGATCCAACTGGGGCGATAATTATCGAAAAAACAGACAAGGGAATTGTTGAAACTTCGCTTGTTAATTGTACTTATTCCTTAAAAGATTTTTCAACAGCCGAACCTGTTACTGGTGCTGTTGCGAAGATTGTTTATAAGGATCATACAATTGAATTCAGGTATAATGTTCACCCTCGTTCTTTGGGGCAAATTGATGTTTCAGTTGCAAATGCAGTATACGATGAAAATGCTTCAGTAGGCAACAACTTGTATTTTAGTTATATCTATGATTTTAGAACACACGTTATCAATATTGCTTGTGAAACGCCAGATGTTAATATTGCGTTAAACTACACAAACGGAACTCCATTTACTGGGGCAACGAATGTTGTTGATGGTGGATATCATGTAACCGCAACTATTTCTAAGGCGGGGTATCAAACTGAAACAAGGTTCATTCATATTGATGCCCAAAAGCTTAGTATAACGAAAGTTGATTATTTCATTCAAGACACAGCAACAGAGGCGTTATCAAATGCTAATGCTAATAGTGTTCAATATAATGGCCATGCGTTTAAGGTGGTTGCCAAGGCCGTTAATCCTTTGGCAGACCAAACTAATCCGCTTGCTGATGATTATTATTTGTTTGAACTGCTGACTCATGGAGACACTGGGGCACAAACTGAAGCAAATGGACTTTCTAAACCAACAAATGACATAACAAGTTCAACACTAGATGGAAGCAAATGTAATCCAAACAATTTCAAGCTGGTTGCAAGCACTGCGTATTCTTGGTCTATAGAAAAGGCCGATTTGCTCGTTAGAAGAGATGAGAACACAAAAACCTTGCTAAATGCAACAGATGTTTTGTTTGTTGATTCAGCGGTTGTCTATGATGGAATGGAAAAAGATATTGTTGCGCAAACAGATATTTGCGAGGTTGTTCTTGAACCTGGAAGTCCAGCAAAAAAACTTACGCAGTATGATGTTGAAAGCATTTCCTATGACTATCTAGACAATGGAAATTCTCTTGGTCATCGTCCAATAGAGGTTGGAACATACACAGTTAGGCTGACATATGTTTTCAAAAACTATAATGATATTGTTTTGGAGGCAGAGCTGACAATAGCCAATCCATAACATTGTTAGCAAACATGTTAATAAGTTGAAAAATTTGTTAACAATTTGTTAATAAGTTGTTAATAACTTTAACAGACGGGGCTTTTTGGCCCTGTTTTTTATGATATTTCATTGCATTTGGTTGCTAAATTTTTAACGAAAAGATATAATTGCATTATGAATAAAGTTACTTTTTATGATTGGCTGACAAAAAGTTATGAAGGCAAAGTTGCTCCTGGTGGGGGGCTGTGGTGCAATATGCATTTCATTCTGCTAGGCCTGCTTGTAATTTGGCTAGTTGTTATCACTATTGTGTTTATTAAAAACAAGACGTTCGCACGTTCTTTTTGTTATGTTTTATGTTTTATTATGATTGTTTCAAGGCTTCTTAGGATGGCTATTCAACTTTCAGTGATGGGGTATAGTTTTTTGGAAATTTTGCCTTGGCAACTTTGTCATTTGCTTGCCTTTGTTTTGCCAATTTATTATTTCACAAAATGCAAGTTCTTTTCTACGCCGATCTTGATGCTTGCCTTTTTTGGTGGAATCTTAACTTTTCTTTTTGGAGATTATTATCAGTTTGCAAGGTTCAGTTTTTTGGATCTTGAAAGCATTTTACTTCATTTTATGCTTCCAACAATTGCGATTGGTTCAATAGTTGGGGGAAGGCTTCAATTTGCACCTAAAAAAATATGGCAACTATTAATTGCCCTTGCTGTTTTGTTTGGATATGCAAGTTTTTCAAACTGGCTTCTCCCGGGAAACAACTATATGTATATTGAAGAAAATGGGTTACCTTTTAACATTTTTCCAGGTGTAACGCACCTTTTAACCTATGCCGTTGTTGCAGTTGTTTTGGTTTGTTTGTTTATGTTGCCGTTTGCGCTGGCTACAATGTTTAAGAGAAGAAAGCACAACGTTGAATAAAAACAGGTATTGACTATTAAGTGTTTTAGTGCTAAAATGTATTTACTAAATTAAGAGGTAAAATATGATTCAAGTTTCAACGGAAAAAGTTAAAGATCTGAGGAATTGTTTTGAAGTCCGTGTTGCTGCGGAGCAGAAGAATGCTTTTTCAACAATGAGTGAGAAAGATGGGCTTTATTATACCGTTTTGCAGAAAAATATAAAAAAGTTTGCGGGGGCAAGTGGCTGGCAGTTCTTCAACTATGATCTAGACAAACAGGTTGTTGCAACAGATTTTGATGGGTTTTCTCATTATACTGATGTTTATCGCAGATTTAATGGCGGTGGCGAGAACACTGCAATGGTTTTTCAAAACGATATCTATGGATTTTTTGCGTTTGCTGATGCATTTGTGTTAAGTGAGTATAGCAAGGCGCCACTCCGCTTTTTTGATAAGTTTGTTGAATATAACAAAGGAGAACTTGCAAAAATAGAACAAAAATATCTTCAAGCTAAAAGCAGCGCAAAAAAACCAGAAGAATATAAGGCGTTTGAAGATGAATATTATATAACAAAATATTTTCTAACAAAGTCAATTGGCCTTAAAGAGGGTGCAGAATTGCTGGTTGAAAACGCAAGACAATTTCTTAAGCAAAAAGATGGCACACAAACAAAATAAAGCACGCAAATAGCGTGTTTTTTTGTTGCTTAAAATTTATTACAAAATATAAAATGAATTATATTATTTACAACTTAAAAATTTTATGCTAATATATTAACATATTAGGTCAAAATTCATACAGGAGAAAGGTATGTATCAAAAAGTGGATAATAAGTTGGATTTTATCGCCAACGAAGAGGAAGTTCTTAAATTTTGGAAAGAAAACAAGGTTTTTGAGAAAACCTTAGACAAAACACGTGGGGCAAAAGTGTTCTCTTTTTATGAGGGCCCACCAACAGCAAATGGTAAACCGCATATTGGTCACCCGCTAACAAGAGCAATGAAAGATATTATTCCTCGTTTCAAAACAATGCAAGGTTTCTTTGTTCCAAGAAAAGCAGGATGGGACACCCATGGGCTTCCTGTTGAAGTTGAAGTTGAAAAAACAAAGGGCTTTTCTTCTAAACAAGATATTGAGAAGTATGGCGTTGAAAAGTTTATTGAAGATTGCAAAACCAGTGTTTGGAAATATAAGAAGATTTGGGAAGATATAACAGAGCGTTTTGGTTATTTTATTGACCTTAAAGAGCCATATATAACCTATGATAACAACTACATTGAAAGTATCTTCTGGGCGCTTTCTGAAATGAATAAGAAGGGGCTTATTTATAAGGGACATAAGATTGTTCCATATTGCCCAAGATGCGGAACTGCGCTTTCTAAGAGCGAGGCTGAGCAAGAGGGGGCATATAAAACTCTTAACGAAAAAACGGTTTATGTTAAGTTTGAGAGTGCTGAAGAGTCAGACACTTATTTCTTGGTGTGGACAACAACCCCTTGGACTCTTCCTTCAAATATCGCACTTTGTATGAACCCAAAGGAGGTTTATGCAAAGATTAAAGCTGAAGATGGCAACTGTTATATCATGCTTAAAGCACTTATTCCAACCCTTTTTGAAGATGGAACATATAGCGTGGTTTATGAGAAAAAGGGAAAAGAGTTTGAGTTCCATAAATATAAACCAATGTTTGGCTATGTTAAAGAAGAAGTTAAAACAGGATATTTTGTTACCGTTGATGACTATGTTACAACAGAAGACGGAACGGGAATTGTTCATATTGCCCCTGCATTTGGTGCAGACGACTATGCTGTTGGGCAAAAATACGGCCTAACGTTTGTTCAACTTATTAATGATGCCGGAAAGTTTGATGCACGTGCTAAAGACTTTGCAGGAATGGGCGCAAAAGAAAGTGATCCATCAGTAATAAGAATGCTTCAAGAAAATGGGCAGTTGTTTAAGGCTCAAATGCACGAGCATAACTATCCACATTGCTGGCGTTGTCATACTCCTTTGCTTTATTATGCTCAAGACGCATGGTTTGTAAAAACAACGGCTGTTAAAGATCAGCTTGTTAAGAATAATGATGAGGTATATTGGATTCCTGAAACCATAAAAACTGGCAGAATGGGAAACTTCCTTAAAAACAACATTGATTGGGGCATTTCCAGAACAAGATATTGGGGAACGCCATTGCCATTTTGGGTTTGTGAATGTGGCCATTTCCATGTTGTTGGTTCGGTTAAAGAACTCAAGGAGTTAACTGGTGCAACGGGAGATTTGGATTTGCACAAACCAACACTAGATAAACTAACAATGAAATGCCCAAAGTGTGGCAAAACAATGCATAGAACCCCAGAGGTTCTTGATTGCTGGTTTGATAGCGGATCAATGCCTTTTGCACAATATCATTATCCATTTGAAAACAAGGAGTTGTTTGAAAAAACATTCCCAGCAGATTTTATCTGCGAGGGCATTGACCAAACAAGGGGTTGGTTCTATTCGCTACTTGCTGTTAACACAATTTTGTTTGGAAAATCTCCATATAAATCTTGCACGGCGCTTGGCCTTGTAAACGATAAGTTTGGCAGAAAAATGAGCAAAAGCCTTGGAAATGGAATTGACCCTTGGGAAATATTGAATAAAGAGGGAACAGATGCTTTAAGGTGGTATTTTTATAATAATTGCAACCCAGGCACCAGCCTTAACTTTAACGAAGGCAATCTTGTTGATCTTCAACGTAAGTTTATGGGAACTCTTTGGAACAGTTATGCATTCTATATTCTTTATGCAGAAATAGACAAGTTTGATCCAACAAAGTATGATCTTAAAAAGCTAAAATTAAGTTTGCTAGACAAATGGCTTTTGAGTGAATATAACAGTCTTGTAAAATTTGTAACCGAAAGGCTTGAAAAATACGATATGCTTTCGTCAAGCCGAAAGATTACAGAGTTCGTGGACAACCTTTCAAACTGGTATATAAGGCGTTCACGTGAAAGGTTCTGGGCAAGTGGAGAGGGCGAAGATAAGATCGCTGCTTTCAAAACTCTCTATACAGTGCTTTCAGGGCTTGTTAAACTTATTGCTCCATTTGTGCCATTTATTAGTGAAAAGATTTATCAAAATCTAGTTAGAAGTGTTGAAAAAGACGCCCCAATATCTGTTCACCTTTGTGAGTATCCTGTTGAAGATAAAGCCTTAATCAACAAATCCCTTAATGAGGGAATGGAAGAGGTTTTGGAAGTTGTTAACCTTGGAAGAAGTGTTAGAAATTCTGCTTGCTCTAAGCAAAGGCAGCCTCCTGCAAAATGCATAATATGTTATGCAAAGGGAAACAAACTAAATGCAGAACTTAAAGAACTTATTCGTGGTGAGCTTAATGTTTTGGATATTGAAACAATAACTGACGCATACGAATATGTGGCATATATCTTAAAGCCAAACTTGCCAGTTCTTGGGCCAAAATATGGTAAACTTATTGGTCAAATAAGGTCAGAACTTCAAAAGGCAAATGCCGGAGATGTTGTAAGACAAGTGAAAGCTGGAAACCCATACGAGATTGATATCGCCGGCGAAAAGGTTGGTTTAACTGAGGATGATCTCTTCATTGAAATTCAAAATAAAGGCGGATATGCCAGTGAAAGCAATGGAAATGTTACAGTTATTATTGATACAACTCTAACACCTGAGCTTGTTGAACTTGGATATGTAAGGGAAATTGTTTCCAAAATTCAGAATTTGAGGAAAGATAGTGGGTTGGAAGTTACTGACCACATCAATCTATCATTTGCTGGCGAAAAGGAACTTGTTGATGTTGCCGAAAAGTTCAAAGCAACAATTGAGAAAGAAACGCTTGCAAAAATTCAAGGACAAAATGCATTAAAGTATCAAACAACGCTTGAACTTGGGAACAAGGCAATGCAAATTTCGCTTGAAAAAGCTTAAAATGTATCAATTTTGCATTTTATACCTAACAATTGTGCAAAATACAGACAAAAACACTCGATTTTATGCAAATTTAACTAAGCTTGGCAAAAAAACACGGCCCAAATTTGCATTGTAAGGTTTTTGTTAGTGTGCCAGTGTAATCAAAAATATTAAATTTACTTATTAAACAAAAAAGTGCCACTGTTTGGCACTTTTTATTTTTTTGGTGTGAATAGGCAGATTTGAACTGCCGACCTATCGCTTAGGAGCAATGGAAAATTATAATTTTAATCTATTTCATATCAAAAATTGCAATTATTGTGAAAATTGTAATTAAAATTGAGTATTATTCTCACCAAATTTACTAACTTTTGCACTCTAAACACAAAACCTTTCAAATCCACGGTGCACAAATGGTGCACTTTTACGAGATTTTATGGTTTGGGTGCATTTTCAACATTTACTTAAAAATTCCAATAAAGGTTGCAACAACAGAAGCAACAGCAATAGCTGTGGTTATTCCATAAGTAATCCAATTCCAGATCTTTTGTTTCTTCAGCTCATTCTTTTGTGCAATATTTTGCCTTTTTAATTCTTCACATTGGTTTTGAATAATTACATTATACTCATGTTGTAAAGCAACCAATTCTTGTAAATGCCTGGCCATTGCGTCTTGGCTAAGTTTTTGAGTTTCAACATCTTTTTGCATTTGCATTATTTTATTGGCCTTCTGTATTTCTAATTCTTCCTTGCGTTTTTCTTCTTCAAATCCTTTTATAATACTATCTGG
>JAFSVR010000021.1 GCA_017444895.1 Clostridia bacterium | reverse complement strand
TTCAATCTGGTCTGGAGTCATAAAAATATGCGCATCGTCTTGAGTGAAGCAACGAACCCTGAAGAGCCCATGAAGCGTTCCACTTGCCTCGTGGCGATGAACCTTTCCGAGTTCTGCAACACGCAGAGGAAGCTCACGATAGCTATGAACCCTTTCCTTATAAAATAGCATTCCACCTGGGCAATTCATTGGCTTAATTGCAAATGCATCATCTTCAATTTTGAAGGTATACATATTTTTCTTGTAATGATCCCAGTGCCCTGATTTTTCCCAGAGTTCACGGCTCATTGCAATTGGGGTTGTGATTTCATAATACCCCGCTTTTTGATGCTCCTCACGCCAAAAATTAATAAGTTCGTTTATAACGATTTGGCCTTTTGGCATGAAAAATGGCATCCCAGGCGCATAGTCGCTGAGGAAAAACAAATCTAGTTCTTTGCCAAGTTTGCGGTGATCACGCTTCTCGGCCTCTTCTATCATCTTGAAATACTCATCCATCTCACTTGCTTTCTCAAAAACAACACCATAAATTCTGGTTAGCATTTTGTTATGCTCATCACCACGCCAATAAGCGCCTGCAAGTTTGGTTAATTTGAAAGCCTTAACCATTCCAGTTGACTTAAGATGTGGCCCACGACAAATATCCGTGAAATCGCCTTGGCTATAGGTTGTAATCTTATCTCCCTCTGGGATTGCATCAATAAGTTCAACCTTATAGGTTTCGTCACTTTCTTCCATAAGTTTGATTGCAGAAGAACGGCTTATTTCCTTCCTTACGATTGGGAAATTAGCCTTGATTATTCTTTTCATTTCCGCCTCAATCTTTGGCAAATCTTCTTCTTTGATTGGGGTTTTGAAATCAAAATCATAATAGAAACCATCATTTGTTGCTGGGCCAATTGAAAGTTTTGCAGTTGGATAAATGCTCTTTACGGCCTGTGCCATAACATGCGCTGCTGTGTGGCGCATAACCAATTTATAGTCTTCATCTTTGTTGGTTATGATTGTGAGCTTGCAATCATGTTCAAGTTGAGTTTGCAAATCAACAAGTTCGTCACCAATTTTTCCACAAACTGCAACACGAGCCAGCCCCTCAGAAATGCTTTTCGCAATTTCTTCAACAGTTGTTCCTTTTGGATATTCCCTAACCTCATCTCTTAATTCTATTCTCATAATTTCCTCCTTTTGTGCAATAAAAAACGCCCTTATGGGTGCAAAATTGCACTCTACCCATAAGGACGAAGAATTCTCTCCGCGGTTCCACCTTATTTGCTAAAATTTAGCCTCTTATTATTAAGATGAATTATTCGTTTTTCCGCAGTGGTTTCATCTTTAAGGGTTAATTTGTCTTCCAGCCTTGGACAAACTCTCTGTATAACTTAACTTAAAAACTACTTGTCTGCACAAATAAATCACCATTATTATATTCAAATTATTTCATAATGTCAATAGAATAAACCAACAAAATAAAAAAAACACCCTAAATTTTAGAGTGTTTTTTATTAAAACTTATTTGCGTTTTTTGTCTGTTGCAAGCACAACAACACTAACAACAAGACCTACCGCACCAAGGCCAATCATAACAAAGTCGATAATTCGCATTGCATTGGTTAAGCCACAAGAGTAAACGGTTTCAACACCTAGAACTGTGTATGACATTCTATAAGCGTTGATTTTATAGCCTGTTGAAAACCATGTTGATTTGTCTGAGCTGGTTTTAAGTTCACCATCTTCAACTTTGAAATACGTTTCAATTTCACCAGATTTTTCACCATCGCTGTTATATCCAACAGTCACAGCCTTGTCACCCTTAAATGTTACTTCAATTCTTGAACCGTCGCTATCTCTATTGGTGTATGTTGCGTTTGCATATGGAACAATTGCCATGATAACAAGTGACAATGCAAAAACAGCAATCACAACCAATGATGTAATGAGCAATGGTTTTTTGCAAAATTTCTTTAATTTTTTCATGATTTTTCCTCCTTAAAGTATAATACAATTTTGTGTCTTAAATTGTCAAACAAAAAACAAAAAAATTGAGTGATTATTCACTCAATTTTCAAAACTTAGTTATTTGCACTAGTTTGCGCTAATTTGCTTTTGAATTTCTTCTGCGAAGTTTTCACTTCTCTTCTCAAGCCCTTCGCCCATAACCCAACGAACAAATCTTCTTACGGTGATTTTCTCGCCGATCTTTGAGATTGCTTCGTTAACAAGGGTTCTAACGTCTTTGCTTGGATCCTTAACAAATGGTTGGTCAAGCAAGCAAACTTCTTTAAGGTATTTTTTAACACGGCCTTCAACCATCTTATCAACAACGGCTTCTGGCTTGCCTTCGTTCAAGGCTTGTGCACGATAAATCTCACGCTCTTTTTCAAGGGCAACGTTATCAACTTCAGCATCACTAACATAAAGTGGATTTGAAGCAGCAATATGCATTGCAATATCGTGAACAAGTGTTTTGAAATCATCAGATTTTGCAACGAAGTCTGTTTCGCAGTTAACTTCAATCAAAACGCCGATTTTTCCGCCTGCATGGATATAGCTTTCAACAACGCCTTCAGCGGCGATTCTGCCCTCTTTCTTGGCAGCAGCAGCAATACCTTTTTCTCTAAGATAATCAATAGCTTTTTCCATATTGCCATCGGTTGCTTCCAATGCTTCTTTGCATTTAAGCATTCCAACGCCAGTTTTTTCTCTAAGCTCTGTTACATCTTTTGCTGTATACATAATTTAACTCCCCCTAAATTATTCTTGTTGGTCTGATTCAGACTTTGTTTCAGGTTCAATTGCTTCAGCCTCAGCCAAAACGTCTTCCATTTTTGGTTGAACTTCGTCTTCTTTTGCGCCTTCAGCTTCTGCTGTTTTTGCTTCAGCTTCTTTGCGTTTTGCAAGACCTTCTTCGCCTTCTTTTGCCTCTATAACCGCATCAGCCATTGCTCCTGCAATTAATTTTACGGCACGAATAGCGTCGTCGTTTCCTGGAATAACATAGTCAACATCATCTGGATCACAGTTAGTGTCAACCAAGCCAACAATTGGAATGTTAAGGCTTCTTGCTTCTCTAACAGCGATATATTCCTTCTTAGGATCAACAACGAATAGAACGCCCGGCATTGTGTGCATATCTTTGATTCCACCAAGGTTCTCTTCAAGTTTATCTCTTTCTGCTTTAAGTTTTGCAACTTCTTTCTTTGGCAGAAGATCGAACTCACCTGTTTGTTCCATAGAGTTGAGTTTGTTGAGTCTATCAACACGAGCCCTAATTGTTTTGAAGTTTGTGAGTGTTCCACCAAGCCAACGGTTGCCCATATAGAACTCTCCGCAACGTTGTGCTTCTTCAATAACGGCATCTTTAGCTTGTTTCTTGGTTCCAACAAACAAAACAGACTTTCCGCTTGAAACGACTTCCTTAACAAAAGCATACGCTTCGTCTATTAAACCAACTGTGGTTTCAAGGTTAAGAATATAAATATCGTTTCTTGCTGTGAAGATATATTTCTTCATCTTTGGATTCCATTTTCTTGTTGGGTGGCCAAAGTGAACGCCAGCTTCAAGCAATTGTTTCATTGATACTACGCTCATTCTTCCTTCCTCCTTGTTTTTATTACCCACTTGAGCGTCAACTGAAACAGTTAAACCTTCGACCTGGCAACAAGCAGTTTCATCTTCTCAAGTTTGAATTTCGTTAAGATAATAACATATTAAGAAAAAAATATCAAGAGAAAATGAAAAAATTTTCATCTTTCCTTGATATATTAATCATCAGTTGTTCAAAGAGAATCGACAACCACAATAATTTTGGCGGTATAAATTGTATTCCTTTGAAAGTTCTATACTTCTTTTGAAGCCTTCTTTTTTCTTGAAATCATAAGGCAGGTAAGCAACGCCCACCTCCGTTGAAATTTGATTTCCTATTTCTGTTATCTGTTGGGCGTTTTTATGTGGTGAAACCGTGAGTGTTGTTGCAAAGGCATCATAGCCAAGTTCCTTTGCTTTCTGGGCAGTTTTGCTAAGCCTTAACGCAAAACATTTTGGGCATCTTGCACCGCCCTCTTTCTCATTTTCCAAACCAAGTGCACACCTTTCAAATTCCTGAGGCTCATAATCACAATCAAGAAATTTTACCTTTTGATTGTTAAGTTCACCAATAAGACGGATTTGCTCGCTTTTGCGATGAAGATATTCGCTTTCAGGATAAATGTTTGGATTATAGTAAAAAACCGTTATTTCATATTCGGTTTCAGCAAGCAAACGCTCAATGCATGCGCTCGAACACGGCCCACAGCAAGAATGCAATAATAATTTTTTCATTACATTTTCTCCGGAGCGTCTATTGCCAAGATGTCAAGAGCAAGTTTAATTGCCTTTTGCGTTAATTTTGCAAGGCTAAGATAACTTTTACGCTTTTTGTCGTCTTTTTCGCTTAAAATCCTTATGTTGTTATAGAAAACCGAAAAGCTTTGAGCGAGCGCAAAAACGCTATTACATATTGGGCTTAAAGTTAAACCACTAAGCGCGAGATTGAAACTATCGGTAAGCTTCAGAAGATTGATAATAATTTCCCTTTCTTCTGGCGAACCAATCACAATTTTTCCACTCTCTTGTTTGGCCTTTTCAAGAAGAGATGATATTCGGGCAAAGGTATATTGTAAATATGGCCCCGTTTTGCCTTCAAAAGAAGCAAATTTGTCTATGTCTAGAACATAATCTCTTGCAACATCATTCATGAGGTCGCCGAATTTAAGCGCACCAACGCCAATTTCTCTTGCAAGTTCTTGGTTGATACCAATGCCGTTTGCAGTAAGTTTTTCTTGGGCCTTTTCGCAGATCATATTAACAACATCTTCAAGTTTTATTGTTTCACCACTTCTGGTTTTGAATGGCTTGCCATCTTTTCCGTTCATCGTTCCAAAAGAAACGTGGATAAGTTCTTGTTTTTCTGGTGAAATCCCCGCCATCTTTGCGCACCTGAAAAGTTTAACAAAATGCTCGTTTTGGCGATTATCCGTTACATAAACAATCTTGTCTGGTGCAAACTGCTCGTTGCGAATTAAAATGGTGGCAAGGTCGGTTGTCATATAAAGTTCCCCGCCGTTATACTTCTGAATAATGGCTGGTGGCATTGGGTTTTTATATCTTTGAATGTCATCTGGGTTTTTCTTTGGAATTGGGATATTTTCGTTCTCTTGAGCAACATCAACAACCAAAGCCCCATCACTAACCCTGGTTAGGCCTTTATCTTTGAAAATATCTATGGTTTTTGTTATGTATTCAGACACACTGCTTTCGCCGTCCCAAATATCAAAATGAATATTGAGGCTGTTATAGTTCTTGGCAATTGTTTTAACGCTGACGTCCCTCATTTCCTTCCAAATGATATA
>JAFSVR010000020.1 GCA_017444895.1 Clostridia bacterium | reverse complement strand
TTAACAGCCTTTTTAGGATTTAATTCCTTTTCTCAGTAATAAGTAACTCAAACTTATTTACAATCGCATTTTATCATCACATGGGTGCGTTGTCAATAGGGGCAAGACGAAAACTGCCTAAAAATTGCGATTTTTTGTGCAGGTTGCGCATATTTTGGAGGGTTTTATGAAGATTAAAAAACAACAGACAATTGCCGATCAATGCTTGATTTGTGGGGAGTTTAATGCCCTTGGGCTTCACGCTGATTTTTATGAAATGGAGGATAATAAGGTTGTTGCTCTTGCAACGTTCAGGCCAGAACATCAAAGTTATCCTAACCGCACGCATGGGGGAATGATAAGCGCGCTTCTTGACGAGGCCATTGGACGAACGCTTTGGACTGTTGAGCCAGACGTTTTTGCGGTTACAACGTCGCTATCGGTTAAGTTTAGGCGACCCGTTCCTTGTGGCGTTGAACTGAGATGCGTTGCTGAGTTGCTAACAAACGCTTCTCGTGGGTTCACGGCGCGAGCAGACCTTCTTGACGCTGATGGGAAAATTCTTGCCAGCGGGGAAGGGGTTTATGCCAAAGTTCCAAATGATATGGTTGATGCTGACGCCAAGAAGATGCATTTACCACACAACCTTAAAAATATTAAAGAAATTGAGTATTAAAAAAAGCCCGTTAGGGGCTTTTTTTATGCTGTTATAAACAATATACCAAGAGTGTTTGGCCCGCAGTGGCTTGAAATTGTTCCGCCTGCATTTGTTATGTGTATGTTCTTAAAACCTGCTTTTTCAAGGCTTTCTTTGGCGGTGTTTACTGCTTCTTCTGTTGCGGTTGTGTAGGTTACGAAGGCGTGGGAAGTGTCGTATGCTGGGGCTTTTGAAAGCGTTTCTTGGCAATATTTTCCTATGAGTTTATCAAACTTTCCAACAAACTTTTTTCCAACACGCATTTTACCTCCATCAACAACTATTTGGGGTTTGATTGAAAACAGGCTGGCACCAAAATATGCAAGGCTGTTGCAACGTCCGCCCTTATAAAGATAGTTGAGTTTATCAAGGATAAAGCTTGCTGAAACCTTATCTCTCAGAGCCATACATGTTTCATAGATTTCTTCGGCGGTTTTGCCTTCTTTGGCAAGTTCACTTGCTTTTATTGCCAGCAGGGCAATACCGGTTGAAAGACTGCGAGAATCAACAACGAAAATGTTGCTACATTTATCAGCAACTTCTTTGGCGTTTTGGTAAGCGCTGCTCATATCGCTTGAAAGGCTGAAATGGATTATGGCGTCGTTATCTTTCAGAAGTTCTGAAAAATGGGTTTCAAACTGAAACTTATTTACGGCGCTTGTTTTTGGAAGAATATTTTTCTCTTTAACAAATTGAAAGATCTCAGCAGGCGTGATTTCGCCGTCAAGAGCCTCTTTATCATCAAGAATAACCGTAAATGGAACCGTTTTTATGCCATATTCCTCAAGCAGGGCTTTTGGGCAGTCTATGGTTGATTCCGCACTTATTGCAATTTTCATATCGTTTCTCCTTTAAGCCTATTATATTTAATCTTATTTCTTATTCATAGCGGGTTGACGTCGTTTTGCTATACACTTATAAATTTTTCAGTAGAGTTGATGTTTTTGCTATTCTACTTTCAGTTTACTTCCAGTGTTTTTCTTATTTTGCTTGCCCTTGAAATAATATTTTGATATAATGAGCGTATGGACGATTTGAATATCACGATATCCAAAAATATAACTTTTTTGCGCAAAAAGGCAGGCCTTACGCAATTGCAACTTGCCGAAAAACTCAACTATTCTGACAAGGCAATTTCCAAGTGGGAAAGAGGAGAAAGTTTGCCAGACATTGTTGTTTTGAAGCGTATTGCTGATATGTTTAACGTTACTTTAGACACCCTTGTTACTCCCCAGAATCTTAGACGGATTAGTTTTGGAAAACATATTAGCCTTTCTAAAACAATAACTACGCTTCTTGCGGGATTGCTTGTTTGGCTTATTGCAACTATTGTGTTCGTTGTTCTTAGTTATGCCGGGGTTTGGCGAGCTTACCTTTGTTTTATTATTGCCATCCCTGTTTCGTCTTTGGTTTGTTTGGTTTTTACAGCAATTTGGAAGCAGAAAAATGCATTTTTTGCTTTGCTTTCGTTGTTTGTTTGGTCAACGATAACGGCAATTTATCTTGGAATTATTAAGTTTGATATGTGGCTTATATTCTTAATTGGAATTCCGCTTCAAATTGGTATTATATTGTGGTTTATTTTATCTAAACACAGAGAAAAAACAAAGGATATAGATTGAGAGAGGTTTGTATGGAAAAAAGACTTAAAGTTGGATTGTTTATAGACACTTGGTTCCCTATGGTTGATGGGGTTATTATGGTGGTGGATAACTATGCAAAGAGGCTTTCAAAATTTTGTGATGTTACAGTCTTCACAATGAAGCCAACAAAGAAGTGTGATAGAACCTACCCATATAAAGTGGTGCAGTGCAACGCTGTTAAACTGGGGACGTTTGATTACGAATTGCCGGTTCCAGATTTTGATGCGAAATTCACAAGGGAACTAGAAAAAAGCGAACTTGATATTGT
>JAFSVR010000019.1 GCA_017444895.1 Clostridia bacterium | reverse complement strand
CTTGCATGTGTTAAGCACGCCGCCAGCGTTCGTCCTGAGCCAGAATCAAACTCTTAAGTTAAAAATTCTAACAAAGAACTAACTAATACTAGCGTAATAATTAGTATATTACTTTTTCAATGTGTTTATTGTACACTATAAAGAAATTAACAAGAATCTTAATAAATTAAAAAACCTTGTACATTTCAACCTATTCACTTGTCAAAGAACGTTATATTGTCGCCACTAGGGGTGACAACAGCAGTATATTACCATAACGTAAAATTAAAGTCAACAGTTTTTTCAAAAAAAATTGAAAAATTTTAGCAATTTAAGCGAAAACCGCCTGTTTTGTTGAATTTTGATATCTATATCCTGCTGTGACAATATAATAACATAAAAAATCAGGCATTTCAATACCTTTTACTAAATATTTATATTAGATATTATTTTTCGCAATATAAAAAGACCACATTGTGTGGCCTTTCCTATTTTATTTAGTTTGTTCGTCTTCTACATTAATTGTAAGCTTATGCAACCTATTTTGTAGGCCAGCAAAATATTCAAACATGCTTTGATGAGAAAAGTATTCTTTATCTACTTCATGTTTTTTTGCACCCTCTGCTTTTTGCTGTTCAATTGCATCGTTTTTCATCGCTTCAACATAGGTTTGCAGAGTTTCCTTTTCACCTTGCGACAATGATGCAGATTCCTTTTCAACCATCCTGGCAATCCTGTCAACCATTTCCATCATTTTCGGTTTTGCCGTATTCGCCTTGCCGCGTTTTGCAGGAGGATACTGTCTATTAACTCTTTGTTTATTAGTTTCAAAGAGCTCTTCAATATCCTTAAACTCTTCTAGTCTTTTATCAAGAACGGCATTAACCCTCATTGCTTCGTGGTATTCTCCAAAAACAACCATGTTTTGAACTTCACATCTTAGCCTTTCAACAATATATTCTATTCTGCTCAATATTTCTGATTGTCTTCCAAAGCTTGACTTCCCAAAGCTATTATCACTATATGCTTTATTTGCCTCTGAAAGCATTGCCTTTCTATTTTCTTCCAACGCAATGAACAAGTCTTGAACAGAAACTTCGGCCATACTTTTTTCAAAACCTGTTTTTGGCGCTCTCACTTTTGCCAGTTTTGGCAAGCGTGCATCAACCTTGAATTCAGGGTTTTCTCGTTCAACAACATCCTCTTTTTTTGCCTTCTTGGTTGTTGCAGTTGCACCGCCTTGAACCACATCTTTAACCTTGCCAGTTCTCTTTGTTTTGCTTTCCTCAAACGTTGGAACAGTGTTAACAATCTCATTAATCCTTGTTGAAAGAACAGCATTGTTTCCATCTGCAGCTTTGATTGCGTCTTTAATTAAACCAGATAAAACAGCATTGTCTTCGTATAGAATCGCCATATTATTTTGCATAATCTTAAAGATTTGTTTGCCATCCATAACCATAGCAAGCGATCTTATGTTTGAAGCAATATTTTTAACACGGCTTGACATCTTAACATTTGCCGAACTCTGCCTTAACATAAACAACAGGTTTTTATTATTAAGGAATTCCCCCTGTGGAAAATCTGCTCTGTTCATCCTTGCTGTTTGCGGAGCATCTTTGAACACTTCGTCAATAATCTTGGAATAATTGTCTGCAATTGCAACAATCCCTCTTGGTGTTATGTGTTGGAAAGTTTCTGATGTCTGGGATGTTAGCATTTCATACAAATCATACGGCGTTAAATTAAGCTTGAAATCTTTTATTCTCCTCATCTCATATTCATCTTTCCCAACCTTGAATTCTGGGAATTTTGAAATGAAATCGCCTATAGTTGCGCCCTTAACCAACATCGCTGTTGCTTTTTGCGTTTCAACAGGAACATTCAACAATATTCCGGCTTTGCTGATGAGGTTTTTGAAGGTTACATTTTTGTTAACCATATCTTTGAATTTGTTATCATCTTGAACTAAATTCATCAGATAATCATGGTATTCAACAACAACATCTCTGCATACTTGAATTTTTTCATCGCTAGACGCAATCAGCACGCTCTGTGTTTTGTTGAGCAGTTTGTCTAGTTCTTCTTTTGTTAAAGCATCTTCCCCCAAAAGTTCACTTGACCTGAGCGCTTTAACAATATCTTTTGCTAGTCTAAAATCTAAGTCTTCAAAGAATTTGTTTTCAACAAGTTTTGCAACAAGGGTATCTGCCGGTCTTTCCATCTCCTTTGTTTCCATGTTTGGTCTTGGCGTTGGCAATTCCTGTGCAAGCGTTCTATAAAGCATTGCAAAACGAGTTAAATAATCCAATTTTTCGTCAGTGAACCGCTCAATACTTTTATTGCTTTTATCAAAGATAATTTCAACTTTCTTTATGATCTCAGTCATAAATTCAGTAAGCCTTGTTGTTGTTTTCAGTTTTCTTTCGCCGATAGTATAAGATCCATATTTTGTATTCAAATATCCATCAAAGAAATCGCCAAAAATTCCTGAAAGCCTCTCAATTGTGTCACCCTTATATTTATGAAGAGTTTCATTGATATGTGAAATTCTAACTTTTCCAATGCTTTCATTAAGCAAAATTGTTGCCCTTTTTGCGCTTTTTAATAATTCTCTTGCATCTCCAACAGTCATCCACCTATTTCTGAAGAAATTGACATATGAAACAATTTGCGATTGATAATACTGTGACTCATATAAATCAGTATAATCCTTGCCTGGCTCCAAAATGGTTTCTTCCAGTAATTGGGTTATATTACTATAATCAACATAATCGTCATCTTTTGCCGATCTATTCATCTTCTATCCTCTGCTATCCTCTTAATTTAATATTGAATTCCCCAAAGAACTGTGTGCTGTGCTTTTTTACCACACGCAACACACTTACCAGTTATCATTTTTTCATTTTCCAAAATGCATCGCGACTTTGTCCCACGAATCTCTTTGATTCTCTCTTCACATTTTGCATCTCCGCACCAATCAGCAATAATAAAGCCTGGCGTTTTTGTCATTATTTTTTCAAACTCATCAAGGTTCTTTGCAACATATGTCATCTTATCTCTTCGTGCTTTTGCCCTTTCAAACATCTCCGTTTGGATTGTTTGCATAAGTTTTTGAACCTCACTTACTATATCACAAGAAAGTGGAATTTGATATTTTTGTTTGGTATCTCTTCTTGCAAGAGTAATTTTGCCCTCATCAAGATCTCTCTTACCAATCTCAACTCTAACAGGAATTCCCAAAACCTCTGCATCAGCAAACTTGAAGCCTGGGGTTTGGTCTGAATTGTCTATTTCAGCAGAAATGCCCGCTTTATTAAGTTTCTTTAAGCAGTCGCCAGCAACCTTTGCAATTTTTTCATCATTGCCAATAGGAATAATTCTGACCTGCATTGGAGCAATGTTTGGTGGAAGAACCAGCCCATCATCATCACTATGCACCATGATAAGAGCACCAATCATTCGGGTTGAAACGCCCCAAGATGTTTGATATGCATATTCCCATTCGTTTTGCTTGTTTAAGAATTTGATATCATATGCTTTTGAGAACTTTTGCCCAAAGTAGTGGCTGGTTCCAGATTGCAAAGAAACCCCGTTATACATAAGGGCTTCAATGGTCAGCGAATACTCAGCACCGGCAAATTTCTCTTTTTCGGTTTTCTTTCCACAAACTACAGGAATTGCCAAATATTTTTCAAAGAAATCTCTATAAACGCCGAGCATGTCTCGTGTTTCTTTTTCAGCCTCAGCCTGAGATTCATGAACGGTATGCCCTTCTTGCCACCAGAACTCACGGCTCCTTAAAAATGGGCGCGTTTCCTTTTCCCAACGCATAACTGAGCACCATTGGTTATACTTGATTGGCAAATCTCTATAAGACTTAACAATATTTGAATAATAGTCTGAAAAAAGTGTTTCGCTGGTTGGCCTGATGCACATTCTCTCTTCAAGGTTCTTTGATCCACCCATAGTTACCCAAGCAACCTCAGGTGCAAAACCCTTGACCAATTCGCTCTCTTTTTTAAGCAAGTTTTCTGGAATTAGCATTGGCATCGCAACATTTTTATGCCCCGTTTGCTTAAACATAGAGTCAAGAACTCTTTGCATCCTTTCCCAAATTGCATAGCCATTTGGTTCCAAAATCAAACACCCCTTAACATTTGAATAGGTTGAAAGGTGTGCCTCTTTAACAACATCAGTATACCACTGTGCAAAATCTACATCTTTGCTTGTTATTTTTTTATTTGCCATATTTTTCTCCTGTTTTTGCCTTTTAGACAATTTCGTTAATATTGTCAATAAGCCTTAAAATTTCATCAAACTTTTCATAGCCATCTTTGCTTGAAAAGTACCCGCCGTTTTCAACAACTTTAGTTTTTGCATCAAGTGCTTTTTCAAATCTCTCTGCTTCTTCATCACTAACAAATGGATCGTTGTTAGATTTTATGATATGAAAGAACTTAACATAGTTCTTTGCCTTTTCAACAAGCTTATAATTTGAAATGAAAGTTTTGTTTAAGTCATCACCTTCCATTCCAAAAATTGAATTGAACGGGCTAACTGCAACAACCCCGCAAACACTAGTTTTTGTTTTTGCAACAAACCTGGCAACAAAAACCCCACTAACATCATGGCAGATGAAAGTTGTGTTTCTGCCAATTATTCCAGCTTTCTTATACGCCATCAAAACCCTTTCCCACGCTTTATAGTTGTGGTTCTCATTTTGAGGCATAAACAAAACAATTGCATCATATCCCTTTTCTTTAAGCCCCTCATATACGCTTTGATACCAATTGTCATATGGCGTGCTTGCGCTCCCGGGGATAATAATATAATTCTTCATAATAAACTCCTCCGTTTCAAGTTTATTAAAAACACATCTAATCAATACCAACGGCAATCCTAGTTCTCTGCAATGTTTCTCTTGCAACCGCTTGAACTTTTTTTGCCCCTCTTGCCAAAATCTTTTCCGCTTCGGCATAGTTTTCCATATAGTAGTTGTATTTCTCTCGCATTGGGGATAGATAATTGTTCATCATATTAAACAAATCCGTTTTTGCCTCGGCCCAACTAAGTCCATTTTCATATTTTGCCTTTTCCGTTTCATATTCTTTTGCTGTTGCAAACAACTTAAACAAATTCATAACAGCAGAGTCTAGTGGTTTTGGTTCAGTTGGAAGCGAACTATCTGTTTTGATACTCATAATAAGTTTTTTCAGTTTATCTTCGGGAGCAAAAAGAGGAATTGTGTTATTATAGCTCTTGCTCATTTTCCTTCCATCAGTCCCTGCAATTGTTCCCAAATCCTTGCTTATTATCTCTTTTGGAACAACAAAATTGGCACCATATGTTTTGTTGAAATATCCTGCAATGTCCCTTGCCATTTCAACGTGTTGTTTTTGGTCTTGCCCAACAGGAACAAAATTTGAATTAACCATCAAAATATCTGCGGCCATCAAAACCGGATAATTATATAGCCCCATATTAACAAGGGCATCTGGATCTTGTCCATTTACAGTTGCCTCTTCAACCTTAGCCTTATATGCATGAGCACGATTAAGCAGTCCCTTTGGCGTTACGTTTGATAGAATCCAATTAAGTTCAGTAACTTCCGGAACATCACTTTGTTTATACAAAACAATATTTTTAGCATCCATCCCGATAGCAAGCAATGTGCAAACAAGCGCTTTGGTATTTTCTTGAAGCTCTTTAGAGTTTTTAATATAGTTAAGAGCGTGGTAGTCTGCAATGAAATAATAACACTCATATTCATTATTGTTTGCCATTTCAACTGCCGGTTTTAACGCACCAAAATAATTGCCTATATGCGCAATTCCCGTTGGTTTTATTCCAGATAAAACAACTTTCTTCATTTTTCCCCTTCCTATTTTTTCAGTTTAATAACCTCGTCTATTGCTCCGCCACCAAGGCAATATTCATCTTCATCATAGAAAACCACATATTGTCCCTCGGTAACTGCCCTTTGTGGCTCATAAAAATCCACTCTAACTTTGCCATCATCTTGGATTTTAACGTGAACTTTTTGATCTGCTTGGCGATACCTGAACTTTGCAAAGCAATCAAACTCATTCTTTTCTGGTTTCTTTGGAATCCAGTTAACAGCGTTTGAAACCAGAGCGTCGCTCATGATCTCATCGCCCTCGCCCTGCGTTACGTAAAGAATATTTTTTTCAAGGTCTTTTTTGACAACAAAGAAACTTTCGCCGTTGCCGTCTTTTTGCCCGCCAATGCCAAGCCCACGGCGCTGGCCGATTGTGTAATACATCAATCCATCGTGTTTGCCAAGAACTTTTCCAGACCTTAAATCAACAATATCCCCCCTTTGCGCTGGAAGATATTGCTTCAAAAAGTTTTTGAAATTTCTCTCTCCAATGAAACAAATGCCCGTGCTGTCTTTCTTCTTAGCAGTTGCAAGATTGTTGTCGCTTGCAATTTGCCTTATCTCTGGCTTTTCCATCTCTCCTATTGGGAAAATAACCTTTGACAGTTGCTCTTGGCTGAGTTGGTTTAAGAAATATGTTTGGTCTTTATTCTTATCTTTTGCTTTTTTAAGATAGAACAAGCCGTCTTTCTCTTCAACGTTTGCATAATGCCCGGTTGCAATATAGTCCGCACCAATTTTCTTTGCAAACTTCAAAAATGGGCCAAACTTAATCTCTCTGTTGCAAAGAACGTCTGGATTTGGGGTTCGCCCCTTTTTGTATTCTTGCAAAAACTCTGCAAAAACATTATCCATATATTCTTTTGCAAAGTTGATGCTATAATAAGGAATTCCTATCTGCGAGGCAACACGCTTAACATCAGCATAGTCATCAACAGCGGTGCAAACGCCGTTTTCATCTTCCTCTTCCCAATTGTTCATAAAAAGACCAACCACGTTATATCCCTGGTTTTTAAGAAGCAGTGCAACAACGCTTGAATCAACGCCACCGCTCATTCCAACAACAATTGTGATGTCTTTTTTATTCATAATTCTATACTCTTTTTAATTTAGATTGCTTAATTCTAGTTTTCTTCTTTTCTTCATATGGAACAAACCAATCGTGAATATTAACATATTTAGTTCCAAGCTTTTCTCTGGTTTTAAGATTGAGTTTAGAAATGAACTTCAACCTGCTTTGCCTATATTTATATCGGTTAAAGATAATTTCAATCAAATCCCAAACCCACATAAACAAGAATATAAAACCAAGCCCACCAGTAACAAACTCACATAGAGAAACAAGGATTTCCCCAACAATGATTTTGTCCATTAACAAAGCCCCAAGTGTTAAGGCAACAACCGAGCAAATTGAAACAAATATTCCACGCCTATAGTTCTTCGCATAATAGTTGTGGGCCCCAAACCAACCCAAGAACAAACAAAGCAAAATCATCTTTGTTTTGCTGATATAGCTTGGCTTTTCTTTTGCCGCCTTATTAACTTCTTTGCTTATCTTTCGGCGAGCAAGGATTATATCTGCCCACTTATCTATCTCCCACCAAGCCGGCTTAATTTTTTTTGGCTTGTCTTTAGAAGTGTATTGATCTTGAACCCCTTCAAAGAAAGTAACATCCCTAGTATCAATGTCATATTCGCCATCTGCCTCAACAGTGTAAATTGGCTCATCTTTCATCTTTCTTTTGTGTTTATGTCGCTTTGGCAAAACAACTTCATCGTCGTTTTGTTTCTCCCCTTCCGGCATAGCCTGCTCTATAATAGCGCTCTCGTTTTCTTGAGCAGCAACTACCTCAGTTGCCTCTTGCTCAGGGAACTTAATAACCTCTGCCTCTTGTGTGTCATTTTTGTTTTGAGCAAGAACTTGCCCACAATTTGGGCAAACTTCATCTTTCTTTGAGCAAACATGACTGCATCTAGGGCAAACCTTACTAAACAACATAAAGAGTTCTCCTCATTACATATAATACCACATAATTTTCCCTTTGTCTATCATCATAAAAGTTTATTTAATAAAATAAATGGCGAAAAAGTTAAAGTTAAAAGTGAAAATGATAAGTGAAAAGTCTTAGGGTGCTTTCCGCAATTAATAACCAACTCTTGAAAGTTTGCAAATCCTAGATGAAGAACAAGGAAACAAAAAAATTCGGGGTCGGAGCGTACTCCTCGTACGCGACCGCCTCGAATTTTTGTAGTTGACACAGTTATTCGCTAGAATTTGCAAACTTTCCCCATGTGGGCAATAAGGTCGCACACCTTGCAACTATACCCCCACTCATTATCATACCAAGCAACAAGCTTAACAAAGGTTGGGCTGAGCATGATGCCGGCTGAAGCATCAAAAAGGCAAGTGTTAACTTCGCCAATGATGTCTTGGCTAACAATTGCATCTTCGGTGTATCCAATAATGTTTTTATATGCGCCAGTTGAAGCCTTTTTCATAACTTTGCAAATTTCTTCATATGTTGTTGGTTTTTTAAGCCTAACAGTCAGGTCAACAACGCTTCCATCAGCGGTTGGAACCCTGAATGCCATTCCGGTTAGTTTTCCGTTAAGTTCTGGGATAACTTGCCCAACTGCCTTTGCAGCACCAGTTGATGCTGGAATTATGTTCATTATTGCGCTTCTGCCACCACGCCAATCTTTCTTTGATGATCCATCAACAGTAAGTTGAGTTGCCGTTGTTGCATGCACAGTTGTCATAAGGCCTTCTTCAATGCCGAAGTTATCGTTGATAACCTTTGCAAGAGGAGCCAGACAGTTTGTTGTGCAGGATGCGTTTGAAACAACATCCATATCTGCTTTATATTCCTTATGGTTAACACCATAAACAAAAATTGGAGTTCCCTTGCCAGGAGCCGTGATAACAACTTTTTTTGCGCCACCTTTAAGGTGTCTTGAAGCATCTTCAAGTTTTGTGAATTTTCCTGTTGCTTCTGCAACAACCTGCGCTCCACAACCCTTCCAATCAATTTCTTCTGGGTTCATGCAAGCATAATATTTAATGCGGTTTCCGTTGATAACAAGATCGCCATTATCCACCTTGATATCTGCCTTAAATGCACCATGAACGCTATCATGAGCGAGCATATATGCAGCATATTCAACAGTTAAAAATGGATCATTAATCCCAACAATTTGAATGTTTTGGTTCTCCTCATAACTTGCCCTCAAAATAAGGCTTCCGATTCTTCCAAAACCATTAATTCCTACTTTAACTTTTTCCATAATAATCCTCCATAAAAAATATAAAACATTTTAGAATTAAAAGCAAATAAATCTTCAAGTTATTTGTAGTTTTTAGATAAAAACGATATAATAATGCCAAGGAGAAAACAAAATGTTAACAAACACAAAACCTCTTTTTGATTATGCAAT
Source organism: Clostridia bacterium (assembly GCA_017444895.1). GTDB lineage: Bacteria > Bacillota > Clostridia > Christensenellales > UBA1242 > UMGS2070. Next base: position 1,363 of record JAFSVR010000019.1, on the reverse strand, counting down.
CAAAAACAAACGGGCAATTTGCGCTTTTAATATTTCAAACCTTGAAACAGCCCAAGCCGTTATTGAGGCTTCAAACGAACTTGGTGCCCCAATCATCATCTCCGCCAGCGAAAGTGCAATTGCCTATGCGGGCGCAAAAACACTTGTTAGTATTGTTAATAGTCTTAACACCTCAAAAACCCCAATCGCCCTGCACCTTGACCATGGCAAAAGCTATGAGATGTGTAAAAAATGCATCGAGGCTGGTTTCTCAAGCGTTATGTTTGACGGAAGCGACTTGCCATTTGAGGAAAATGTTAAAACAACCAAAAGAATTGTTACAGTTGCTCATAAACATGGTGTTACAGTTGAAGCCGAACTAGGTAGAATTGTTGGCATTGAAGATAATATTTATTCAGCAGATAGCGTGTTAACAAAACCAGAAGAAGCCGTTTTATTTGTTCAAAAAACGGGTTGCGACAGTCTTGCAATCTCAATAGGAACCGCACACGGCATCAACAAGGGCTCAAAAGAACCAAAAATTCACTATGAAACCATTGAAAATGTTTCAAGGGCTCTTGGGAAAAACTACCCTCTTGTTGCTCATGGTTCATCGAGCGTTCCACAAAAATTTGTTGAAAACATCAACAAGTTTGGCGGATGCATTAAAAAAAGCCAAGGCATCAGCCCAAAAGACCTTGAAAAAATGAGCAAAACAAGCATTTGCAAAATTAATATAGACACAGACCTCAGGCTCGCCTTCACCAGTGCCGTTCGTGAATTTTTAAGCCAAAATCTAGAGGTGTTTGATCCACGAAAGATTTTAGGCTATGCAAAGAACAAAATGAAAGAGCACGCCAAAGAAATGATTAAACTTATAACTTTATAACGAAAAATTTTTACAAAAAAATAGGCATCTAGCCTATTTTTTTATGATTAAATATTTTTAGTTACTTTTTTCCAGTCATTTTATTCATGATGTTTGAAACGTTATTGTTGGTTTTGTCTGTTGCACTCTTAACTGCTTTCAAATCAGGGAGACTGCCAGTTTTAACCGAGTTAACCAATCCTTCGCGCTCCGTCTGCATTGCATCTGTTGCTCTTCTTGTATCTCGCCTGTTTCTCATTGACATTTGCGCATTAAGAAGCAGGTTTCCGCCAGGAGTGTATTCAGCGAGTTTGCCCCGGGTCTTGTTGCCCATTTCTTCCCATTTTTTAGGATTAGCAAGATCTATGATAAATTTGCCTGAAACGATATTTGCTGCCTTTCCGGCATAATTTTTAACTTCTCCCATTGTTGATTTTGCCCCATCAAGCGTATTTCTGCCAATTCCCATTATGCCAGGGTCATTTACTAGTTTTGCTCCACAATTTGGGCACTTTT
>JAFSVR010000003.1 GCA_017444895.1 Clostridia bacterium | reverse complement strand
TCTTAATTAACTTTATGGCGTCAACCTGTCAGGGCCCCTAAACAGGAATTGTGTTTCTTTAAGACTCTGAAGATTAAGAAGAAGCATTGTTATTCTATCAACGCCAATTGCAAAGCCCCCGTGTGGTGGCATTCCATATTTGAAGAATTCAAGATAGAATTCAACATCTTTTGTAAGGCCTTTTTCTTTTGCATTCTTTTTAAGTTCGGCAAGTCTGTGTTCTCTTTGCGCCCCACTGGTTATTTCTATTCCCTTCCAAATGAGATCATATCCCTGCAAAATGCCATTTTCTCTCATATGATAGAACGCACGTTTCTCTGGTGGATAATCTGTAACAAATAAAAACTCATGGCCAAACATATCTTTAGCCAGCCTTTCGCATAGTCTTTCTGCCTCAGTTGTCAAGTCTGTTTTTTCTTCTTCTGGAACAGTAAAGCCATATCTCTTTTCAAGCTCGGCATAAACATCTCTCAGCTTCATTTTTGGGAAAGGAAGTTTAGGAACATTGATTGTAACGCCAAAGGCTTCTTCAATTTGTTGCCCAAATTTTTCTTTTGTTTTTGCTAGTGCAAAGGCTATCATTTCAGCTTCAAGATTCATAACATCATCAAAGCTTGTTATATAACTAAACTCAACATCGAAACTAGTAAACTCAGTTGCATGTTTTTTGGTGTGGCTTTTTTCCGCTCTAAAGCAAGGTGCAACTTCAAAGAATTTTTCAAAACCAGAAGCCATTGCCATTTGCTTATAGAACTGTGGGCTTTGGCTTAAATATGCTTTAGTGTCAAAATATTTAACCTCAAAAACCTCGCTACCGCTCTCACTTGCCGTTGCAATAAACTTTGGTGTGTGAATTTCAATAAAATCATTGTCAATAAGATAATTCCTCATTTGGTTAACAAAATAACTTTGGACCTTAAAAATGAGCTGGTTTCTATCAGTTCTTAAATCAATCCACCTATAGTTCAGCCTGCTATCAATATTAGCATCAACATCAATTGGCATTGCATCAGCAATTGAAAGTATGGCAATCTTTTCAGGGATAAACTCCTTTCCACCAGCCTTAACCGCTGGGTTTGCCTGCATAAACCCAACAAAACTTACAACGCTCCCTTGGGTTAACCTCAACGAATCATCAACCAAATTCTTTTGAAGTTCCTTGTCAATTGAAACCTGAATTCTGCCTGTTATATCCTTAACCACAACAAACACCATATATCTGGTGTCCCTAACTTTTTCAACAAAACCAGAAATTGCGGTTTTCTCTTTTTCTTTCAATTTAACAATCTGTGTTCTTTCCATAATATTCCTCTGTTTAATTATATCACTAGGTGTTCTAAATTTCAATACACAAGTCTAAATTAATACACTTGTCTCAAAATCTCCAAAACATCATCACGCGTAAACCTTTTTGGCGTTGTTATGGCAGCCCCATCAGCAATTGCCTTGTCTGCAATTAATTCAAGGCTGTTTTCATCAGCACCGTAGTCCGTAAGTTTAAGCAAAACCCCTGTTTCTTCTTGAAGCTGAGCAATGAATTCGCGTATTTTTACAATCAAAGCCTTTGCCCTCTCGGTAGGCTTTGTGCTAATATATTCATCCTCGTTTGTAAAATATAGCAAAAGTTTTGAATACTCAATATAACACTCATCAAGGTTATAATCCATGCAAGGAGCAAGAAGCATCATCATTGCATTGCCGTGCGGAACGTTAAGTACTGCTCCACATGCATGCCCAATTGCATGAACAATTCCAACCATTGAATTTGAGAATGCTGTGCCAGCAAGATTGCTAGCAAGCGCCATGTTAAGCCTTGAAGTCTTATCTCCCCTGCTCACAGCCTCAACAAGATTCTGGCTTATGAGTTTGATAGCTGTTGTTGCGTATATATCGCTAATTGCATTTTTTTGCAAACTTGTATATGCTTCAATTGCATGAACAAGAGCATCAACACCCGTGCTTGCCGTAAGTTTTGGTGGCAATTTTAATGTTAACCTGCCATCTAAAATAGCGCAATCAGGCAACAATTCGCTTGAGATGAATTCAAGCTTTGTTTTCGTTTTTGCATTTTTAATTACAGCAACAGCGGTACACTCACTTCCCGTTCCACTTGTTGTTGGAATAACAATAAACGGAATATGTTTGCCCTTCTTCACAATTTCATTGCCAGAAAGTCGCATAATATCATCACAGCTTTGTCCTAAAACAAGTCTTGCACCTTTTGCAGTATCAATAACCGAACCGCCCCCGAGAGCAACAATGGCATCGCACCCATTGTTAATATATAGCCTTGCAATTTGATTAATGGTTAACGTTGAACTATCTGCCGGAATCTTAGTGAATATTGTTTTGAACTTAACAGGCTTAGCAAACTTTGCAAGCTGGCCAACAGTTCCAACTTTTTCAAGCCCCTCATCAGAAAGAAGCATTGGGTTTTTTGCCCCTAAAAAATCTAATTCATAATTAAGGTTAGATAGTGCACTATCTCCGCACAAAATCTTAACACCATTATTAAATTCAAAATAGTTGTTCATTTTGCCCCCCCCTAAACCACATTTTGTAAATTTTCATCTGTTTTTTCAGGTTTTTCACTACTTTTTTGCTTTTTTAACCTGCTTTTTGCGCTTTTTGCTTTTTTGTTGCCCTCTATTTTAACCTTTCCAAGATTGCCAAACAAAACAAATCCATACATCTTCAGAGAAGCAAACTCTTTCTGCATTCTTGGCAAAAACTTACGTGTTATCAGGCGTGGAAATAAATAATATTCAACCCTGTCAATAATCCTAACAAGCAAAACGGCCGTGTTGATGTTCCCCTCAAGCAAAATGTCGTGTCTTGCAAAACTTTCAGCAACACTAATACCCCCAAGCAAAACCAGCCGTGCGCTTTTTCTGCTTTTGAAAGTTATTTTTAAGTCTTCTTCAGCGCCCGCACCAAAACAAAATCCGCTTTCAGTTTTTCTTAAATGCAGATATTCCCCGTCGCCCATTATTCCAAGGGAAATATTAAGATCTTTTGGAAGCATCAAAAAGATATCCCTGCAAACCAAATCTTTACAGCAAGCATACCCAATCCCCTTCCCAAGCGCTTTACATATAAAATTAACCAATATACTTTTTGACATATTCACATTGATTATATCAATTTTTTGAAAAAAACCAAACCTTTTGAGTGGCCATATCAAATAATAACCATTTAGATTTTGTTAGTTTTTGCAAATTATCAACATTTTCCAAACTTTTGTTAATATATCTTCGAGCAATCTTTCAAAAAAATTAAAAAAGTCCTTGCTTTTTCTTAAAAACTATAATATACTATCAGTGTTGTTCGCATCCCATAAAAGAACAACATAAATTTAATGGAGAGTTGGCTGAGTGGTCGAAAGCAGCGGTCTTGAAAACCGTCGTAGTGCAAGCTACCTGGGGTTCGAATCCCTAACTCTCCGCCAAGAGAGAATTGTACGAACACCAAGTTCGTGCAATTTTTCTTTTTATGGGAAAGTTTTGGAATTGCAATTTATTTTGATGACAAGAGATAAAAAAATTGTTAAAATACAGTTGAGGTAAAAAATATGTTAGAATTTGCGGGTAGATTTAGCGACCCAAAACTTTTGATCAAAAGTTTTAAACATTGGTCAATTGTATATAAGGAACTTCCAAGCACTCTAGGACAATGTGTTTTCATCTTAAATAAAGAAACACCAACTTTTTCAGGTGTCACAAGTGAACAAATGGCAGAACTTCCAGAGGTTTGCAAATGGTATGAGACAAAGCTCAAAAAGTTATATGGTGCAAAAAAGTTTAATTATTGTGCTATAATGATGAAAGAACATTTTGTTCACTTTAATGTGTATCCAAGATATTCACAACCTGTTGAGGTTTGTGGTGTTAAATTTACAGACGAAGGTTGGCCAAAAAAAGTTATAGACACAAAAATTGAGATGGATAGCAAAATCCAAGAAAAAATAATTTCAGACTTAAAAAATTAATAGTGTTCGTACAAACTCACTACCACCCCGCCAGAGAGAACCTAAGTTGAACACCAACTTAGGTTTTTTTATACACAGATTTTCTAATTTAATCATATAACAATAATAATGCTAAGTTTCAAAAATAAAAACGTTTTGATTGTGGGGCTTGGGAAAAGTGGTGTGAGCGCCTACAGACTGCTTATTAAACTTGGAGCCACCTGCTTCGTTTTTGATGACAACAAATCTATCATGGAAGAATTTTGCAAAAAAGAGAGTTGCGAGGCCTTTGAACCCACAAACGACATTGAGCATTTTGATTTTTTGGTTTTATCCCCCGGCGTTTCCGTTGAGGCTGCATATATTCAAACTGCAAAAAGCTGTGGCGTTAAGATCATAAGCGAACTTGAACTTGGCGCAGCGCTTATTAGTGGAAACCTTGTTGGCATAACTGGAACTAATGGGAAAACCACAACATGTTCCCTTGTGTTCCATATTTTGCAATTTGCAAGAAAAAAAGCCGTTTTGTGCGGAAACATTGGTGAGCCAATAACAAGCAAGTTGACTCCCGAGTTTTTCAATTACATCGTTGAAATGAGCAGTTTTCAACTTGAAACATCGAACAATCTTAAACCACACATATCCGCAATAACCAACATAACACCAAACCATATTGACCGCCATCAAACCTTTGAAAAATATGTTTCAGCAAAATTAAACATTTTCAAAAATGCAACAAAAAAAGACGTGCTAGTTTTGAACCATGATGACCCCACCCTGCAATCTCTTGATACAAAAAATATAAAACCAAAAATCATTTGGATCAGCATTAAAGATAATGTTAACGGGTATTTCATCAAAAACAAAAAGGTGTTTTTTAAGAACCGCTCAAAAGAAGAAAACGTTTTGACCATTTCAACAACTCTTCTTGGCGCCCACAACCTATATAACATCTTATTCGCTATTGCAATTTGCAGGGAATTGGGAGTTGCTCCAAAAACCATTGAAAAAGCAATTGAAACATTTAGCCCCATAAAACACAGATTGCAATTTGTTAAAAATGTTAACGGAGTAAGTTACTATAACGACAGCAAAAGCACAACCCCGGAAAGCACCATCAATGCCATCAACTCTTTTGGAAACAAACCTCTCATCCTGCTGCTAGGGGGGAGCGACAAAAAAACACCGTTTGACAATCTCGCCAACAACATCTTAAAGCGCAAGAACATTAAACTGATTATTATTTATGGCGCAACAGCATCACAAATTGTTTCAACGTTATCTAAGCTCAAAATTCAAAATTATATTGTTGCAAAAGACTTTTTCTCTGCCCTGCATCTAGCAACAAACAACGCAACAAAGGGGGATACTGTTTTACTCTCTCCTGCCTGCGCAAGTTTTGACGCCTTTTCTTCTTTTGAAGAACGGGGCAACAAATTTTGCGAATATGTTAATGATATTAAACAAAAGGCCTAGCAACATGCTAGGTCTTTTTTATATTTCCTTGATTTCAGCTTCTGTATCTGCACGTTTTGCAAATTGTTTAAGCGAATTAAACACGTCATGGAAAGAATAACTAGTGTTATGAAGGGCATTTATTATAAAGTTGTCGAGCACTCCCTCGCAAAGGTTTGTTACATATGCAGAATACTCCGTTTTTCTGTTGCCAAGACACGCAATGCTGTGGTCATTTTTATCGCTAATTTTATCGGTTATTAGAATTAAAGACTTGTTTTTTCCAACGGCAACAAACCTGTTTTCAACAACAGCATTCTTTGTGTGTGCTAGTGCCCTATTTGGATCAAAGTTTTCATAGAAACCCTCAGGATATTGATTGCCAATTTTCCCGCCGGTTGTGAAAAGCAAACTTCTCCAAATAAGCCCATTATCAAAAAGAGGACAAACATAAAAAGCTGAAACATTTGATTTTATTGGTACGCCGGGAGCATAACAGAAACATTTGATTTCGCTCATAACGTCATCAACACGTTCTTTATCCTCGTTGAATCTATAAAGCAAAAAATTCTCAGCACATTGCATTATACTGTTAATAACATTAACGCCTGCACTATGTCCAATGAAGATCATATTTTTAAGAACGTTTCGTATATCCTGCTCAGTGCTAGCACTTCTTAAATCATCATAAATTGTCGTATCAAAAAATTCTCTAACATTCCTCTCTGCACGCTTGCTGAGAACAATATCTTTCCCCTTCATTTCGGCAATCTCGCCTTCATAACTAACGGATATTATATCCGCAGTGCTGGATGTGAAATTCCTAAACGAATTGCCAATCAGCTTTGCATACCCGTTAGCCTCATGCGTTGTCAGCGTTAAATTCCCACCAAAAATGAAAACCACCGGTTTGTCTGGCAGTAAATAAGGGCGCTCTAAATCTTCCCAGTTGTTCCTGTTCCCCAGTTTTCTTCTGCCATATTTGAATTTTTCCATTTCATCCATAATGATGTTTCCTTATACTTAAGATACCACAAACAAATGCGCTTGTCAAATTTGCCACCAATC
>JAFSVR010000018.1 GCA_017444895.1 Clostridia bacterium | reverse complement strand
TAACGGAGAAATAATATGTATATTAAACTTATAGTTAATGACTACATCAACAATAAGTTATTAGATGTGCAACGTTTACCAACAGATCTTAATGGAACAATGATAGACAGACTTTTTGCTAAAAAGTTTAGAAAATATGCCATTGCTCCTGATGTTAAGGTTAGTGTTAATGAAAAATTAAACAATATAATCAGCAAAAAATTGCCTCTAACATTCGTTCCTAGTTTTGGTGGATATAAACATTGGTGGTGCCCTACATATCCAACAATTGACTGGGCAGAAATTTTTAATATAAAATTTATGCTAGAATATTTATCTCCAATATTTTCAAATTACAAAGACAACAAAACCACGATAGAATATGAAAGCGAAGAAATAATATTAAGTGAACTGAATAATGTTCCACAAAGCGGACTTGACGAATATACAAGAACATTTAGAAAGGCTTGTGATTGGTTTAATGAAAGATTAAATGGTAAGGTCCAGTTAAAACTTAGTTTGGCAAGAGAACAATACAAAGACTATAATTTTGACAAGCAAAAATTATTAAAACGAATTGAAGAAATGTTGCCAGAATATAAGCATAGATTTGACAGTTATGATGAAGAAGATAAAGAGAGAAGAATAAAGAAAGCTCAAACAAACTTTAAAATAGATGGCGTTGTTGATTATTCATCTTACACTGACGAGCAAAAACAAGAACTATACAAACAATCGCGAATTCTTAATGAAGCATTTCTTGATGCTGACTATGAGGTTAGAGGCAATGATTTCTTTGAAAAGGAAACAAATATTCCGCTTTTATTCTCATTCGGTCTAGGACCCGGTGGAGAAGCATGGCTTCATATTGGGAGTTCTAAATCTTCAATGACTGATTTTTGGGCAGGTACAGGAATTCTTGAACTAAGAGATAACGGAGAAATAGTTGAGAGAATATTAAGTAGAAATCAATATAACGAAATAAAAGACAACCTAACTAAAGTTGAAATAAATTGCCCAATATCTAATATTTGTGATAGTCTAAAATATATTTATGTATATCAAGGACAACTATCGTTTTAATAACAAAAAAAAGATAACTAGAGACTAGTTATCTTTTTTTTGCAAGTTTCAAAATTGACAGCATATATTAGCTTTTATTATTTTAACGAAAGCCATTATTCGGCGTCAGCCATTTCGTTCTCTTGGGCAGGAGTTGAAAGATAATCTCTTCCAGCAACGCCTTGTTCGCTAGGAACGATATCACGATATCTTCTAAGACCTGTTCCAGCAGGAATAAGTTTACCAATGATAACGTTTTCTTTAAGGCCAATAAGCGGATCTTCCTTGCCCTTAATTGCGGCATCAGTAAGAACCCTGATTGTTTCCTGGAAGGATGCGGCTGAAAGGAAGCCTTCAGTTGCAAGAGCAGCTTTCGTTATTGAAAGCAGAACTCTATGAGCCATTGCTGGCCTTCCGCCCTCTGAAAGAACCTTCTCATTTTCTTCTTCATATTTGAAGATATCAACAAGATCTCCAGGAAGAAGGTCTGTATCGCCACTATCATCAATCTTAACTTTTCTAAGCATCTGGCGAACGATAATCTCAATATGTTTATCGTTAACATCAACGCTATAAAGTTTATAAACCTTCAAAACTTCACGCATGATGTAATCTTGAACGCCCTTGATACCCTTTGTTTTAAGGATGTCATGTGGGTTAAGAGGACCTTCTGTGAACATTGAGCCAGGCTCAACAACGTCACCCTCGTGAACAATATATTTAACGCCATATGGAATTGAGTAGCTGATTTCTGCGCCCTCAGGAGTTTCAACAACAACTGTTTGTTTTGCTTCGTTAACAGTTTTAACTTTTCCGCTAACTTCACTTATAACAGCAACGCCCTTTGGTTTTTTCGCTTCAAAAATCTCCTCAACACGTGGAAGACCTTGTGTGATATCGGCCGCAGATGCCGTTCCACCGGCTTGGAAGACCTTCATCGTAAGCTGTGTTCCAGGCTCACCGATTGATTGAGCAGCAATAATACCAACTGCCTCACCAACCTTAACTGGATCACGGCTTGCCATGTTTCTACCATAGCACTTAGCACAAACGCCATGCTTAGATTTACAAGTGAACACCGTTCTGATTTCAACAGATTTGATGCCTGCTTTTTCAATTCTATTTGCTTGCTCAAGAGTGATCATCTCATTTGATTTTGCAAGAACCTCACCAGTTGCAGGATCAATAACATCATTAACAGGGAATCGGCCATAGATTCTGTCTTTAAGACTTTCAACTTCACGGCCACTATCAAAGATTGCGCTTACTTCAGCACCCTTAATCTTTTCGCCAAGGGTTGCAAAGCAGTCTTCATCATCAACAACAACTTCTTGCGCAACATCAACAAGCCTACGTGTAAGGTAACCTGCATCAGCAGTTTTAAGCGCCTTATCAACCATTCCTTTACGTCCACCACGAGTCGCAATGAAATACTCAATAACGCTTAGTCCGCTCTTAAAGCACGATCTGATTGGCACTTCAATAACCTTTCCAGATGTTGAAACCATTATTCCACGAAGTCCAGCAAGCTGGCACATATTTCCGGCGTTACCACGGGCTTGAGAGTCAACCATCATTTTAAGTGGGTTTGTTGGAGCAAACTCATTCATAACGGCCTTTTCCATCTCACCCATTGCCGTATTCCAAGCGTCGGTTAGTTTCTCTGCTTTTTCATAGTTGGTTATGAGACCACGCTTATATTGTTTTTCAACAAGCAATGAAGCTTGGTTTGCCTTTTCAATGATCTCATCACGTTTTGGAGTTGTTTTAACATCAAACAAGCAAGCGGTGATGCACGCTTTGGTTGAATATTTGTATCCAAGGTCTTTAATTCTATCCAGCATCTTTGCTGTTTCGGTTGGGCCAAGTTTATCAAAGCAAGCCTTGATTATCTTCTTGATTTGCTTCTTTCCGCAAACATAGTCAACCTCAAGTTTAAGCATATCTTCAGGTGTATTTCTTTCAGTTAAGCCAAGGTTCTGTGGAATTTCACGGTTAAATATGATTCTTCCAACAGTTGTGTTAAGCCTTGTGACATATAACTTGCCATCAATAACCTTTTGAACACGAACATTAATCTTAGATTGAAGTTCAATATCGCCATTTGAATATGCAAGAACAGCCTCGTCAGGATCACTGAAGGTTTTGCCTTCTCCCTTTCCGCCATCTTTTGCAAATGTTAGATAGTAGTTTCCCAAAATCATGTCTTGCGTTGGAACGGTGATTGGTTCACCATCACTAGGCTTTAAGATGTTGTTTGAAGCAATCATCAAGAATCTTGCTTCTGCTTGAGCCTCAAGTGAAAGTGGAACGTGAACTGGCATTTGGTCTCCATCAAAGTCTGCGTTAAATGCAGTACAAGTGAGTGGGTGAAGTTTGATTGCTCTTCCTTCAACCAAAACTGGTTCAAACGCCTGAATTCCAAGACGGTGAAGCGTTGGAGCACGGTTTAAGAGAACTGGATGATCCTTGATAACATCTTCCAAAACATCCCAAACAATTGGTCTAGCACGCTCAACAATTCTCTTTGCGCTCTTAATATTGTGTGTTTGGTTAAGGTCAACCAATCTCTTCATAACAAATGGCTTAAATAGTTCAAGAGCCATTTCCTTTGGAAGACCGCATTGATAAATTTTAAGGCTTGGTCCAACAACGATAACCGAACGACCAGAATAGTCAACACGTTTTCCAAGCAAGTTTTGACGGAACCTACCCTGCTTTCCACGAAGAAGGGCTGATAGTGATTTAAGTTCACGGTTGCTTGCGCCACTGATTGCCTTTCCACGACGGCCATTATCAATAAGAGCGTCAACAGCTTCTTGAAGCATACGTTTTTCGTTTCTTATGATGATGTCTGGTGCGCCAAGTTCAATAAGCTTTTTCAAACGATTATTTCGGTTAATAACCCTGCGATAAAGGTCATTAAGATCGCTGGTTGCAAATCTTCCACCATCAAGTTGAACCATCGGACGAATATCAGGTGGAATAACAGGCAAAACATCAAGAATCATCCATTCAGGACGACTTCCGCTTTGCCTAAATGCTTCCAAGATGCCCAAGCGCTTTGCAGCCTTGAGTTTCTTTTGCCCTTTTGATGTGTTAACGATTTCTCTTGTTATTCTTGTTTCTTCTTCAATATCTATCTTGCTGAGAAGCTCTTTGATAACTTCTGCGCCCATTCCAGCCTTGAAAGACTTAGGTCCAAACTTCTCAACAGCCTCACGATATTCTCTATCATTAATAACTTGCTTAACTTCAAAATCTGTTGTTCCTGGATCAGTTACAATGAATGAAGTGAAATACAAAATTTGTTCAAGTTGCTTAACAGGAAGCTCCAAAAGCAAGCCAATTCTTGATGGCACGCCTTTGAAATACCACATATGAGAAACTGGGCTCACAAGTTCAATATGCCCCATTCTCTCACGCCTAACTTTTGAACTGGTTACTTCAACTCCGCACTTGTCGCAAACAACACCCTTATATCTTACTCTCTTATACTTTCCGCAATGGCACTCCCAGTCCTTTGTTGGTCCAAAAATGCGTTCGCAGAACAAGCCATCTCTTTCAGGCTTTTGAGTTCGATAGTTGATGGTTTCTGGTTTTGTTACCTCTCCATGCGACCACTCACGAATCTTTTCTGGGCTGGCAAGCCCGATTTTCATAGAATCGAAGTTGTTTAATTCAAACATATTCTCTCCTTATTTGTGAAAATTGTTTTTCACAGTTTATTTTTTCAAATTAAATATCATCATCAAGGTCAAACAACGAATCAACGTCATCTTCTGGAACTTCGCTTACGCCCATGATATCGTGCTCAATATCATTTGTTCCAAGATATGGATCTTCAAGTTCAACTTCAACTTCTTCTTGCTGTTTCTTCTTTTCAGCACGAATATCGATATTTTCTTTGATTTCATCTGGAAGCTCTTTAAGTTCAATCTCTTCCTTGTCTTCCGTAAGAACTTTAACATCAAGTGCTAAGCCTTGAAGTTCCTTATTAAGAACCTTAAACGATTCAGGAATTCCAGGCTCACTGATGTTTTCGCCCTTAACAATTGATTCATAGGTCTTAACACGGCCCATAACATCATCAGATTTAACAGTAAGCATTTCTTGAAGAATGTTAGCAGCACCATATGCTTCAAGAGCCCAAACTTCCATTTCACCAAACCTCTGGCCACCAAATTGTGCTTTACCGCCAAGTGGTTGCTGGGTTACCATTGAGTATGGTCCAATTGAACGAGCATGCATCTTATCATCAACAAGATGATGAAGTTTAAGCATATACATATATCCAACTGTTGCCCTGTTTTCAAAAGGTTCTCCTGTTCGGCCATCAAACAATTGAAGCTTACCATCTGCTGGGAATCCATTTTGAACAAGCAGGCTTTGAATCTCTTCTTCTTTTGCACCATCAAATACTGGTGTTGCAATCTTCCAGTTCATTGCCTTGCAAGCAAGAGCCAAATGAACTTCAAGAAGCTGACCAATGTTCATACGAGATGGAACGCCAAGAGGATTTAATAGAATCTGAATTGGGGTTCCGTCTGGAAGGAATGGCATATCTGCTTTTGGAAGAATTCTTGAAACAACGCCCTTGTTTCCATGACGTCCAGACATCTTATCACCAATGCTCATCTTTCTCTTTTGAGCAATATAAACTCTAACAAGTTTGCTAACTCCGGTTGGAAGTTCATCTTTGTTCTCACGAGTGAACACTTTAACGTCAACAACAACGCCACCTTCACCATGTTGAACACGAAGGCTGGTATCCCTAACCTCTCTTGCCTTTTCTCCAAAGATGGCACGAAGCAATCTTTCTTCTGGAGTAAGTTCTGTTTCACCCTTAGGGGTAACTTTACCAACAAGAATGTCGCCAGGGACAACTTCAGCACCAACCATAACAATTCCATTTTCATCAAGGTTTGCCAAAGCTTCTTCGCTTACGTTTGGAATATCTCTTGTTATCTCTTCGGTTCCAAGTTTTGTGTCGCGAGCATCTTGCTCATATTCTTCAATGTGAACACTAGTTAAAACATCTTCTTCAACCAGTTCTTCACTAATAAGGATAGCATCCTCAAAGTTATATCCTTCCCAAGGCATGAATGCAACCAAAATGTTCTTTCCGATTGAAAGCTCGCCATTATTGGTTGAAGGACCATCAGCAAGAACGTCGCCCTTCTTAACTGTGTCGCCAGCATAAACAATTGGCTTTTGAATCATACACGTTCCATTGTTTGAACGAACAAACTTGGTTAACGTATAAACATCTTCCCCGCCACCTTTAACTTCAACAACAATCTTATCTGCGCTTGCATATTTAACAACACCGTCATTTTTTGCAACAACCATAATTCCGCTATCAACGGCAATTCTATGCTCTGTTCCAGTTGCAATAATTGGCGCTTCTGTTTTAAGAAGAGGAACGGCCTGACGTTGCATGTTTGAAGCCATCATGGCACGAGTTGCGTCATCATTTTCAATGAAAGGAACAAGCGTTGTTGCAATTGAGATAAGTTCCTTTGGGCTAACATCAATAAAGTCAATCTGGCTCTTTGGAAGCTCAACAATTTCTCCTTTCTTTCGGCAAATGATTCTCTCATTTGCAAGGGTTCCATCTTCATTAAGAGGCTCGTTTGCCTGAGCAATAACGTATCTTTCTTCAACGTCAGCGCTCATATAAACAACTTCTTTCGTAACTTTTCCAGTTGCTTTATCTATCTTTCTATATGGTGCTTCAAGGAAGCCATATTTGTTAAGTTTTGCATAAGTTGCAAGAGAGTTAATAAGACCAATGTTTTGTCCTTCTGGAGTTTCGTTAGGGCAAAGACGGCCATAATGCGTGTAGTGCACGTCACGAACTTCGAACCCAGCTCTTTCACGAGTAAGCGCTCCAGGCCCAAGGGAAGAAATCCTTCTCTTATGGGTAAGTGAAGCAATTGGGTTTGTCTGCTCCATGAACTGAGACATTTGGCTTGAGCCAAAGAACTCACGAATTGTTGAGCTAATTGCTCTAACATTAATAAGGTCTTTTGGGCTAACTTCGTTTATGTTTTGAACCTGCATTCTTTCACTGATAACTCTTTCAAGTTTTGCCATTGCAGTAAAGAATTGGTTTGTGAGAAGTTCGCCAACAGCTTTAACACGACGGTTTCCAAGGTGATCAACATCATCAAGTTCGCCAAGTCCCTCGCCAATGCTCATGTGATAGTTATATGTTGCAATAATATCATCAAACATCAAATGACGGCCAACGAGCTCATCACGATTCTCTTTGAGCACTCTCTTCTTCTCTTCGTTTGTTTTAAGACCTTTAACAAGATCAAGGTAAGTTGGAAGATGAATGTCTTTATCAATATTAAATTCTTCTGGGTTGAAGCCCGTGTATGCTTTAAGGTCAACCTGGTTGTTTCCGATAATGGTGAACGAACCATTTTTCGTTACAACTGTAACACGATTGATTCCAGCATTTTGAATTGCGTTTGCAGTTTCTTCACTAACAACCTCGCCAGCAGTTGCATAAACCTTTTTGCCAAGCTTAACATCTTCAGCAAGAGTTTTTCCAACAATTCTGTTTGCGATTGAAAGTTTTTGGTTAAATTTATATCTACCAACAAGGCTAACATCATATCTTCTTGTTGAGTAGAACATTTTTTCAAGGTTTCTCTTGATTGCCTTAAGGTTCAAAACTTCACCTGGTCTAAGGCGCTTTGAGATTTCAACAAGGGCTTCTTCCTCGCTCTTTGTTGGATCTTTTTCAAGAGTTTTAAGAAGGCTTGGGTGTTCGCCAAGAACAGCAATAATATCTTCATTGCTTGAAAGACCAAGCCCACGAAGAAGGATTGTTCCAACGAGTTTACGGTTTCTATCTATATGAACCCAAATAACACCGCTTGAATCTTCTTCAAGTTCAATCCATGCACCACGAGAAGGCATGATTGCAGTTTCTGTAACAAAGTTTCCAGTTTTGTTAACACCCTGTTTGCAATAAACACCAGGGCTTCTAACAAGCTGGCTAACAACCGCTCTCTCTGCCCCATTGATGATAAATGATCCGTTTTCCGTCATCAAAGGAATATCGCCAAAGAAAACATCTTGGTCAACAACTTCTCCGGTTTCTTTATAAACTAATCTTGCCTTAACTTTAAGTGGCAAGCTATATGTTGCATCACGAGTTTTGCACTCTGCCTCGCTATACTTAGGAGTTCCTTCAAGGCTGTGGTCAAGGAAATATAATTCAACCTTGCAATCTCTATCAGGATCTTTAACGTCACGATTAAGGTTCTCGGTATCAATAATTGGAGAGAAGTCATTAAGAACACTTCTAATTCCGTTAGTTATAAAATCGTTATAACTAGCGTGTTCAACCTCCATCAAATATGGAAAATCTACAACTTCATTGATCTTGCCGAATTTGTATCTTTCAGTTCTTCCATAGTTTACTTTTTGAACGTTAACGTCTTTTACTTTCATTTTTTACTCCTTTTGGTAAACTGGGATAAAAAAACGCTTTTTTGTGACACAAATTGATAACATTGTTATATTAAAAATTTAAGTCGCAAAAATGCGTTTTCCATCTCCTTAAAATTACTAAACTGGCTAAAATTTTGACAACAAACAAGGAATTATTTTCTTAACTACGAATTAATTAATAGGATGGCTAGGAAAAGAACCGATAATTAGTCATCATAAATTCATATTATCTTAACATATAAAGCGATTTGAAGTCAATAGATTTTTGAAATTTTTTTGGCTTTTTTTATTTTTTTGGCTTTTTTATTTGACATTTTAGTAAATCTTTGTAAAATAAATTATTTGCTTGTAAAAATTTTTTATGCTAAAATTGTTTTAGCGCATGGGTGAAAGATTAACAAATAATCGATACGATCAAGAAAAAGAAGTTTTTGAAAACTTCCTATTTTTCACCGAAAACAAACAGAATATAGAGTCCGTTGCAAGCGAAACCTTGAAAAAGTGTGGCAACATTAACAATATTTTCAACGCTTCCGCTTCAACGCTGTCGCTTATTTCTCCCCTATCCCCAAAAAGCATTGAACTTGCCGAAATAACAAAACAACTCAAACACAAACTTGCTATGGAACAACTTGCCGGCATTAAGATTAATTCAACAACAGACGCAAAAAGCTTTTGCAAAACCATTTATCCTGACTTTGAAACAGAAAGATTCTTTTGCATTTGCCTAGATAAAAACAACAAGATTACGGGCTATCAAAATCTTGCTGTTGGACATGTCAGTTTTGCCTCATTCAGAATGCGAACAATGATTGAGTTTGTTTTATCTAGTAATTGCAAGCGAATTATAGTAACCCACAGCCATCCAGACGGTTCAACTAAATTCAGCCAAAACGACACCCTTTTTACTAATCGCCTAGTGTATAATTGCATGCTAAATGATATTTGCCTAGTTGATCATATCCTTGTAACCGAGCATGAACAAATAAGCATGCTCAAAAATGCCGACCTTGAAAATATTAAACTTGATTTATATAACAACACACCAATAACAGACAAGGCGCATAAGCAATATCTATATTTGAGTGATAATTATAAGATATAATATATAGTCATAATAAAAAGCCCTTTCGGGCTTTTCTTTATTGCGCAACAACATTAACTCTAAGTTTTGCTGCAACTTCTGGGTGAAGTTTAACGTTAACAACATAGTTCCCAAGGGACTTTATTGGGGAATCAAGAATAATTTTTTTGCGATCAACTATCAAATCTTGTTTGGCGAGCGCATCCTCAATTTCTTTGTTGGTAACCGATCCAAAAATTTTTCCATTTGCTCCAACACTTGCAGAAATAGTAATCTCTGTTTGACTAATAACCTTTGCAAGAGCCTCTGCCTCTGCCTTCTGCTCTGCCCTATGTTTTGCCTCAACTGCTTTTTGCTGGTTGTTAATCACAATGTTGCCACTGCTTGCAGGAACAGCTAATCCATTTTTAAGCAAAAAATTGTTTGCATATCCATCACTAACATTAATAACATCTCCACGCTTGCCCTGCGCCTTAACGTCTTTTGTTAAGATAACTTTCATATCCTTCTCTCCCCCTCTAATTCAAGTTTACACCCAGCCCAGCATTATGTCAAGGAATAAAGCCTGAAACCAGTGTCAATAATTATATATCACCGGAGGGTATATGGTTGATTTGAAATGTTCAAAAGAAGACTGCCGATTCAATAAAGCAAAGAATTGCACGGCAAACAAAATTTCAGTTGATGAATGCGCAAACTGCACTTCATATGAAAAGTCTTCAAAACCACACAAACATGAGGAAGACAAAATCCCGCAAGCATTTGTTCGCCACAACACAAACGTTATTTGCTCAGCCGACTGCTTGTTTATGCGAAATTGCATCTGCACCGCCAATGGGATTTCCGTCATTGAAGATATCAAAACTTCAAAAAAGGCGCCATCTTGCGCAACGATTTTGCCAAAATAGCGGTTTTTGAAAGCGTTTTTTACAACTTTTTCCTTGTTTTTGCGTTTTTTGCAATAAAAAAGCCCGCACTTGCGGGCATTCACACTTATTTTTTATTATTGCCTTATAAGACTATTTAAGTTCGGCAGTTGCGCCGGCTTCCTTAAACTTAGCAACCATTTCTTCTGCTGCAGCTTTTGCAACATTTTCTTTGATTACTGCGTTTGGAGTTTCAGCCAAAGCCTTGCTTTCTGCAAGACCAAGACCAGTGATTTCACGAACAACTTTAATAACGTTAAGTTTGTTTGCACCAGCTTCTTTCAAAACAACGTTGAATTCTGTTTTCTCTTCTTCAGCTGGAGCGGCAGCTTGAGCGCCACCTGCTGGAGCAGCAACTGCCATTGCAGCAGCGCTAACGCCAAATTCTTCTTCAATTGCATGAACAAGATCGTTAAGTTCAACGACTGTCATGCCTTTAATTTCTTCTAATAATTTTTTAATATCTGCCATCATTTTTCTCCTTATTTTTTAATTATGCGTTTTTCTTTGCAATCTCATTAATTGCAACTGCAAGCCCACGCATTGGGTTTGTAAGCATACCAAGCAATTGCGCCACCAAAATCTCTTTTGAAGGAATTGAAGCCAAGTTCTTAATTTCTGCCTCGTTATAGAATTTTCCTTCGGCATAGCCGGCTTTAACTCTCATAACTTTGAACTTGTTTTCTCCATCAACGGCAATCTTAGCAGGAGCAACAACATCAGTATCGCTGAAAGCAACAGCGGTTGTGCCTTCAAGAAGGCTTGGCTCAAAGTTGATGCCCAGTTCTTCAAAAGCAATTTTCATAAGTCTGTTTTTATAAACTTTATAAACACAACCTTGACTGCGGAAATTGTTCCTAAGCTCTGTTACATCAGCAACGGTTAAACCTCTATAATCAACAAGCACAATGCACTTTGCATCTTTTGCGTGGTTTTTAATTTCTTCAACCACAAGTTTTTTGTTCTCAAAATTTGCTGACATTATCTATCCTCCCTTTTAATATAAGTGTGAGTAATAAAAATAAAAACCCTTATGCTCAAAACATAGGGGTTGAAAAAACAACTTTCTAATGTACCTCGGCAAGATATTAAGGAAATCCACTTGCTGTCTTGGGCATAACTTTTCTATTCAATTACGTTACTATTTTACACGCAAATTAATACCTTGTCAAGGGGTTAAACCAAAAATATTATTATTTTTTAATATTCTAACCCCTTTCAAGTAAAAATGGCGAATACGTTTATTTTATGAATTGCAACACGTAAAAACTTTCAAATTGGGATGAAGAAGAAAGAAAACAAGAGCGAGTCTTGCGCAGGCTGTACTTATTGTACTGCCAAGCATGCGAGACTCGCTGTTTTGTTTCTAATTCGCTAATTTTGAAACGTTTTTATTTGGAAGTTTTTACGCTCTATACGTCGTTTTAATTCCAGGTCCCATTGTGCTTGCAACTGAAATAGATTTAAGATATGTTCCCTTTGCAGCTTGTGGTTTTGCCTTAACAATTGCGTCCATCAAAGTGTTATAGTTTTCTTCAAGTTTCTCTGCGCCAAAACTCTTTTTGCCGATTGAAACGTGAACAATACCAAACTTATCCAAACGATACTCAACTTTACCAGCCTTGATATCCTTGATAGCCTTAGTTACATCAACTGTAACAGTTCCGCTCTTTGGGTTTGGCATAAGACCACGTGGTCCAAGAATTCTTGCTGTTCTTCCAACAAGACCCATCATGTCTGGTGTTGTGATGCAGGCGTCAAAATCAAGCCAGTTTTCACGAGTGATTTTATCAATCATCTCTTCTGCGCCAACATAGTCAGCGCCAGCTTTCTTTGCTTCTTCTGCCTTATCACCTTTTGCGATAACCAAAACTTTAACAGTTTTTCCGGTTCCGTTTGGCAAAACAACTGAACCACGAACTTGTTGATCAGCATTCTTTGGATCAACACCAAGTTTGATATGAACTTCAATTGTTTCATCAAATTTTGCGCCAGCAGTTTCAACAGCAAGAGCAAGAGCCTCGCTTGGCTCATATGTTTTTGCTCTGTCTATCTTCTGAGCATTGGCGGTATAAATTTTTCCGTGTTTCATAGATTATTCCTCCACCGTTACGCCCATACTGCGAGCTGTTCCCTTAATCATGCTCATTGCAGACTCAAGTGATGCAGCGTTAAGATCTTTCATCTTCATTTCTGCAATTTCTTGAACTTGCTTTAAGGTGATTTTTCCGACTTTTTCTTTGTTTGGTTTGCCACTTCCACTTTCGATTCCAATTGCCTTTTTAATCAAAACGGCAGCTGGAGGAGTTTTGAGTTCAAATGTGAAAGAACGGTCTGCATAAATAGTGATAACAACAGGAATTGTTAATCCGTTTTTATCGGCGGTTCTATCATTGAAGTCTTTAACGAAAGATGGCAGGTTGATTCCGTATGGTCCAAGCATAGACCCTACTGGAGGTGCCGCAGTTGCTTTGCCAGCTGGCAATTGAAGTTTAACAACGGCCTCAATTTTTTTAACAGGTGCCATAATTTTCTCCTTCCTATTAAATGTGTGGTTGTTGTGAGGCAGTGCGTTATAAATTTACCTCTCCCACTATATAAAAACTTCCAAATTTTGCGCCTGAGCCTCGAAACCTGCGAGCACTGTCGGGCGTTAACCCTCCGTCCTCTTGCTTTCGGTCTCATGCATCACAATTTGAAACTTTTTACCAAATTCATTCTGTGATTTTTTGCATCTCAGTTTTGCAGTTTTATCACCTACAATATTTTCGATGTTTTGATTCAAGCTTTGCTGTGCTAAGTTGGTTCGCCAAATTTAGAAGTTTTTACTTTCCATTTCGCTTCACACTTAAAAACTTCAAGATTTGAGTGGATAACAAAGAAATTAAAGTGCGAAGGGTTGAATGTACTCATCGTACATAACTCCCTGAGCATCTTGCTATTTCTGCAGTTAGGCACTTAAAGATTGGAGTTTTTACAGAATTTCGATTTGGTCAAACTCAACATCAACAGGTGTATCACGGCCAAACATTTCAACCGTAACCCTGCATTTTTGGTTTTCATTATCAACGCTTGAAACAACGCCAACAAAACCTTCAAGTGGACCATTAATGATTTTAACATTGTTGCCAACTTCAACTTTGATATCAACAACAATTTTTTCAAGACGCATCTTCCTTATTTCATCATCGGTTAAAGGAAGAGGCCTTCCTTGTGGACCAACGAACCCAGTAACACCACGAGTGTTAACAATGGTGTGCCAAAGGTTGTCCTGATATTTCATCTTAAGCAAAACATAACATGGGAACATTTTACGCTGAACAACAACTTTCTTTCCGTTTTTTTCCTCAATGACATCTTCCATTGGGATCTTAACTTCAAGAATACGATCGGTCAGCCCCATTTTTTCAGCGGTTTTAATAAGGTTATCTTGAACCATGTTCTCATAGCCAGAGAACGTGTGAACAACATACCATTTTGCTTCTTCATTAATCTCAGCCATTTGCTTTCCCCCTATTAACCCGAAATCAGCTTAAACAGCCAAGCCAAAAGAGTGTCAATGCCAAGAACAAGCA
The DNA here is from genome assembly GCA_017444895.1 of Clostridia bacterium. Taxonomy (GTDB): domain Bacteria; phylum Bacillota; class Clostridia; order Christensenellales; family UBA1242; genus UMGS2070. The sequence continues at coordinate 8,007 of JAFSVR010000018.1, read as the reverse complement.
AAGCAAAAATTGCAACAACGCCAATAACCATTCCGGTTTGTGCCATTGTTTTTCCAAAAGTTGGCCATGTTACTTTTTTAAGTTCGCCGAAAGTTTCCTTCAAGCGATTTCTTTTTGGCTCGCCATCCTTTTTAGCTTTTGCCTTTTTATTCTTAGCTTTTTCTTCTGTCTTAAGTTGCTTTGCCATAGACTTGCGGCTTGCTGGTTGCTCTTCTAAGGTTTCTGGCTTAATTTCATTATTTGCCATAAATTCAAACTCCTATAAACTTACTTTGCTTCTTTATGAAGAGTGTGCTTTCTGCAGAATGGGCAATACTTGTTCATTTGAATTCTGTCTGGATCATTCTTCTTATTTTTATAGTCGTCATAGTTTCTTTGTTTGCATTCTGTGCATTCAAGCGTAATCTTGGTTCTCATAACTTTTCTCCTAAAAAATTAACACCTGCTTTTCGGTGCATTGTCATTTTAACACACGGCCGAGTTGTTGTCAATAACTTTTAATAAATAATTTTAGGGAATTATGACATTCCCCCTGCCCTACAAAATGCAAAAATTAAAAAAATGAGGCCAAAATGTGTTTCACACACACTTCCCAGCCTCACAATTCTATTCTTTACACACTCTTTCGTTTGCTTAGTTGTCTTTGTTAGTGGTCTTCTGCTTGCTTAACAATCTTTGCATTCCGTGTTTTAACGAAACCAATTTTATAATCAATCTTCTTCATTTTGCCAACCTGCGGCAAAAGTTCAAGCGGAAGTTTGCTTTCAATTTTTGAAAGAATTTCGTTTCTTTCTTTTTTTGTTAGTTCATAGCAATAAGAATAACCCAATTTTTCAAGGTCAACATTAAGAACCCGCGCATATTCGTCAAGTTTTTGATATTCGCTTTGAGCCCTATATTCTTCAACCGTAAAAACCAGAAGGTCAATAATGTCTTCCTTTTTGGCTAAGTCAGAGTTTTTAACCAGTTTGAAAATTGTCTTTTTAAGTTTTTTTGGCAAAACTTCAATAATAGAGCCCAACGCATCGAGGAAGTCCGCATCTGTCTCCGTTTCACGCAATTGCAAAATATGCCTTAAAGACTCATATTCATTAACTCTTCGGTTATATTCCAGTTTGGTAACACCGTTTTCCTCACCCTTGTCAACCCAGCCGATGGTGCGAGATAAATCAAGCAATTTGCTCACTTTCTATTCTCCTTTTTCGGCAACGTGTTCCTTGAGCCTTAGGTATTCTTCTTCAACACATTTATATACATTTTGAGCCGTCATAAATGCTGTTTCTGGCTTGAAAATTGGATTCTGTTTTTCTCCGCATGCCCAAACCATATACCCCGCAAGCAATTGCCTTCTAAGCCTGTCAACAGCGCTGTTTGTTTCAGCAGCAAGAAAAATGCAATCATCTCCCCCGCAACCGAACTCTTCAAGAAGCTGATCGGCGTTTTGCGCCGTTACATCAGCCATTCTTGATTGAAGAGGATTTGGCCTTAAGTCAACATCATTTTCAACTTTATCTTTGAAATTTTCTGCAAGATAATTTGCACGATCTTGCAAAGACTCCTCCCCGTGAACATCAAATGGCAAACCAAAAGCTTGATCCATTTCATTAACCATGATTTGAACATCACGTTTAGTCTTTATTGCGCTATCTGAAAAGAACCAAATATTCATGCTTCTTTTCCCTTCTTCGTCTTTTGTTATATAAACAGCGTCAATTTCATTTGCTTGGGCATCAACATCAAGTTTTGCCCCACCAAGAATGGCAATGGTCATAAGGCCAGCCTTTGCATTTTCAAGATCATCAATCCTCATTAAAGTATCCTCCTAGTCAAAATATTTAGCCATAATGTTTTTAAGTTTTTGTTCGGCGCTCATAACATCAGCCTTAACAGCATTTGATGTTGCATCAACAAGCAAAACCGAACGCTTAGGATTAAGCTTAACAGTATCTTCAAAAGAGGTTGCTTCTGGCAAATCCCCTTCAAGTTTCACGCTCCAATCAATGTAGCTTTTAAGATAACTTTTTGCAGAGATAAAGGCGTCCTCACAAGTTGCCCCTGATGCAACAATATCAACATCAGGAAGAAGCAAAGAAATTGTGTCAAATTCATCGTCTTTATAGCATACTGCAGGATAAACAAATTGTTTCATCTTTTTCCCCTCAAAGATAATTTTCACATATATATTACCAAATTAAAGGGACAAAAGGCAAACAAATTTAACTAACTTTTTTACCACCCATAATGGCAAAATTTAATCTTTTTGTTTACATATTAATTTTACCACCACTTCCCCCATTTGAGAAGTTTTATGACGCAAAATTATTTCTTAATTTTTTACCAAACAAACCCTCTTCGTTTTTCTTTATCATAAAAACTTACTTATACGAATAATAACGCAGATTTTTCAAAACTGTTGCAATTTTTAAGCCTATATGCTATAATCTCAACCATATAAGGAGAAAGATTATGTGGGCTTATGAAATCGCTCAAAAGATTATTGAGCAAAGACCAAACCAAGAGGTTTATACCATTGCAACAGGAGTTAGCCCTTCTGGGTTTATTCACATTGGGAATTTTAGGGAAGTTGTAACGCCATATTTTGTTGCACAGGCCCTTAAAAGACTTGGGAAAAAAGTAAGGTTCATTTTCTCTTTTGACGATTTTGATCGTTTCCGCAAAGTTCCAGCAGACATTCCTGAAGACTATGCAAAATATATCGGTATGAATTATAGCGATATGCCTAGCCCATTCACAAAAAATGAAAGCTATGCCCACTATTTTGAAGAGGTTTTCAAAAGTGAACTTGAAAAAATGGGAATTGATGTTAAAAACGAAGTTGACTTCATCTATCAAGCAAACGAATATCGTAGCGGAAGATATAAAAACAAAATCAAATACGCTCTTGAAAAACGTAAAGAGATTTTTGACATCATAGATAGTTTCAGAACACAAGATGCTGAACTTGGGGAAAGAGATAAGTTCTTCCCTGCCAACATATATTGCTCAAAGTGCAGAAAAGAAGCAAAAATTGTTTCATATAACGAAAAAACTGGCGATATTGTTTATCGCTGTGAATGCGGAAATGAAGAAACTGTTAACATTGAAACATGCCGAGATATTAAACTCCAATGGAAAGTTGACTGGCCAATGAGATGGCAAGAAGAAAACGTAACCTTTGAAAGTGGCGGTATGGACCACTTCACAAAAAACGGAAGCCATGATGTTGCCGAAGTGATTTCAAGAAAGATTTTCGGCTTTGAACCACCAGTTGCTGAACCATATAATTTCATTGGAATTAAGGGTGGCGGTGCAAAAATGAGCAGCAGTAAAGGTGGCGTTTTAACCATAACCAAAATGCTTAATGTTTATGATCCACATCTTCTTCTTTGGTTCTATGCAAAATATAAACCAATGCAGAATTTTGCCCTTGCTTTTGATAACGATGTTATCCGCTATTATAGCGAGTTTGATAGGTTCGTTAAAGCAATGGTTGACGGAAAACTTGATGATGGCAATAAAGAAATCTTGTCTTTCACCGGCGTTCCAAAAGACTATGTGAACTACCCAAGTTTCAGCCTTCTTGCAACCTTCCTTCCAATTGTTGCATATAACAAAACAGTTCTTGCCAACCTAATGAAAAAAGAAGGCATTGATTCGTCAACAAAATATTACGCTGAAAGGCTCGCCCGCGCTGAATATTGGGTTGAAAACTATGGCAAAGAATACCAGGTTAACCTTCTTAGCGAAAAGAACACCGAATTTTATGCAACTCTCTCTAGCGAAGAAAAACTATGGGTTAAAAAGACTTTAGATATAATCGACCAAGACTACCCAACAAGCGAGGAAGTTCAAACCGCTGTTTATGCTGTTGTTAAATACTTAACCGAAGATCCTCAAGAACTCAAAAAATATCAAAAGCGTTTCTTTGAAATTCTATACAACCTTCTCTTGGGACAATCACAAGGCCCAAAACTTGGCATCTTCCTTCTTGCCGTTGGCGCAGAAAAGCTTAAATCTCTTTTGGTTTTCTAGTTTAACAAAACAGCCTTGTCCATATCGGACAAGGCTGTTTTTTTATTTTTTATGCTTATAATTTATCTTTCTAGCTCTTCAACTTTTCTTCTTTTCAGAATTTCCTCGTTTTCCTTCTGCATTCTTTCTTTTGCCAGTTCTTCGAGCCTAACCACTCTTCGGTTTTCAATATACTCTTCAAGTTCAGCAAGTTTTTCTTGGTATCCTTCAACATCAAAACCAATCAACTTATAATTATCTTCTTCACCAAAAATACCATACTTTTCGCTCAACTTGCTTCTTGCGATACTAGTAAACATTCTTCTCAATGCGTAGTGTGCAAAAATATTAGATGAAAGGCTGTCAGCCTCAACTTTTCCTTGCTCAAATTTTTCTATCTGCATAACTTCGCTAAAACAATGATGAACATCAATCACAAGTTCTTGTGGAAGATACCTATGCAAATCAAGTGGGATATCCTTCCATTTGCCAGTGCGAGAAACTCTCTCATCAAGATCTTCTAATGAAACCTCAGCAGTTTCCCCATTAATGGAAAGAACCATCCCCTCGTTAACAACACAACTGCCAACACCATTTTGCGTTCCAGCACTCAAGAAATCAAGGTTTGAATACCAAGGGCCCAAATCCCCACCATTTCTTACATATTCTCTAATTTTGCTTGCCATATTGGTCATTTAATAAGCCCTCCTTAAAAACAATTTCATTATACAAGATCGTGCCCGCTTTGTCAATATGCAATTTCACTATATTTTTGCAACAAAAAACCTTATCCTATCTGAATAAGGTTTTGTTTTTATCTTCCCCGAGCATATCCTTGCGCTTGATATTTGGTATTTGTCTTTTCATTTTCACGATGCCTAACAACACCATACTCATCAACGTAAGAGTTTTGCTCTTGTTTTGTTCTCTTCACTTCCTGGCGAATTCTTTCTTGTTCTTCAGCTTTTGTTTCTTGCTTTCCAAAGTCCCCCGGGTTTCTTTCTTTAACTTTCTTGATATCGGAATCGCTAACAGGTTCAACATTTGTTGTTTTAGTGTCAGACTGCTTAATGGCAACCCTGTTCGCATTTTGTATTCTCATAAAATTAGATTTCCATGCATCAATAAATTCTTGCGCAATTTCTGAATCAAGCCCCTTGTCAGGGCATGTTTCAATAAAATCCTGCATTTCATCTTCTAGCGCTTGAAGTTTCTTTTCACAATTTCCAACCTTTTCTGAATCCCTTTTGCTTTCCGCTTCTTGCTTTATTTTTTTGCATGCCTCTATTCTCTGCAGTGTTGTTTTTAAGTCATAATATGGGCTTTCAGTTTCATATTGGCTGATAACACTAAAAACATGGCCAATATTTGCTAAAAGTTGATTGCTTCGAACCCCGCTTTCTTTTGCATCCCTATCAAGAGCATCCCTCATAGCAAAGACACGCTTTTTTATTGCTTCTGTGTTAACGCCTTGTCTTATAGTTTCAATCAACAGGTCTTCTGCCGCACCAGTATCTTCCTTGGTTGCATCTTCATCCTTCATGCCAGCACAAACATTCATAAAACCAAGAGGCGTTATTGTTGGCCATTCTTCTGGTGCCAATTTTTTCAAATCGAATCTATAAGTGTCTGCCCCTAGATTCATCCCATAAGGTATTTTGTCAAAATCTAAAGGCGCCATAGTCCTAACAATTTCTCCGTACTCATTAAATGAAGTAACGCCAGCCCCCAAATCTGAATTTGTTTTGTATTCTTGAACATATCTTTTTTGAGCCTCAATCTTAATGGCTTTTATCTCTTCGGCATCAGGGTATCTATCCCCAACCATTTCCTTTTCAGCTGCTTGCCTATATTGCTCTAAAATTTGTTCTTTTGTTATCATAAAAAATCTCTCCTTTTCTGGCGAAAAGCCCTTTCTTTTGAAAATTTAAGCTATCAACATATCACCATCAGCAATAAGTTTACCCCCCCCCTGGCAAAAAGTCAAGGAAAAAACGAAAGGTTTTAGCATTTTCAAAGAATTTTATATCAATAAATACTAACATTTTTCATCAAATAAAAAACCCTGCCCTTTTAGGCGGGGTTTCATAAACTTCTTAAAAACTAAAACTTTCCATTTCTTCAAGTTTCTTTTCCCATTTTAATTCTTGGACCGCATCATTGCCATGCCTTTTGTTTGCCCTTGCTTGTAAACACTTTTGCCTTCTTTCCTCAACATATTCATCAAGTTCTGCAAGTTTTCTTTCATAAACCGCAAAAACTGTGTTTGGCACGTGCTCGCCTGGCTTAATACCCATACTTCTAACAATAGAATCTAGTTTCTTAATCAGCTTTTCTTCAGCTTCTTTATAAAACATTTGCCTCAGAGTATAATTCCCAAAAATGATTGGTGATAGATCTTCTTTTCTGCAATTTCCACAACGATAATCAAAGAGTTCGGTTTGCTCATCTTCAAAAATGTGCACTCCTTTTTTCATATCCTTGGAACAATCTCCCAAATCATAAAGACTTCGCTTCACAACTAAAGGCAAATCATCATACCACCCAAGTTTAGAAACCCTTTCTTCAAAGTCCTCAATATCAATAGGCTCAATTTCGCCATCAAGAGACAAAAGCACAATTTCATTGTCTCCCTCTTCAACAATGCAATACCCAACACCGCTTTCTGCCTTTTTTCAAGTTCATTTAAGCTTGAATAACACTTGCCTAAGGCCCCACCTTCACGAACATGTTTATGATGAAGCTCTAAACGTTTATATTTCATTAAAACTCCCTCCGAATACATTGATGTTATATCGTGATTTTATGGTTTTGTCAAGTTTTTTGTCTTTTCAGCCAACACAGCAAAACAAGATCACCTCGCCCAACCCACCACATTCATTCTATTCTTTGTTTACATACTGCCATACCCTCACCTAACAAAAAAACTTCTACAATTGACACGAACCAAAATCTATGCTATAATCTAAATCAGTTTTGAATAGTACCAAAACTCAATATGTGGATATAGCTCAGCTGGATAGAGCGATCGCCTCCTAAGCGATAGGCCGGCAGTTCAAATCTGCCTATTCACACCAATTTCAAAGAAAAAAGACGCTATTTTACGGCGTCTTTTTCTGTTGATGTGATAAATTCATATAATGATCTAAATCTAATTTCTCTATTACTTTGACTTTTTACAGCATCTTGAGAACTGTTATAATAATCTTCAACCAGTTTATTATTTAGAGGATTTTGTTTATAAGTATCATAGAACAATTTAACTCTTTCATAAATATCATTATTAATTATGTGTTCTCTTTTTAATGCATAAAATGTTACGAATAAAGTATATAAGTGTGTTTGCTTTTTTAATATTTCTAAGTTTTCTTTGTTGTATTCAAATAACCCATTTATTATATTAATAATTTCAATAAATTGTTCTTTATCTTCGGCTTGTTCGTAATACTGATTATTGTATTTATCATAAATCTCATTCATAGCTTTTTGTGATGATTGTACTTTTATCCCCAACCGTAAAAACATTAATAAATTACTAACAAACTCTATATCAGTCATTCTTCTTATTTCGTTACTGCTAAATATCTTGTAATTATCCCAAAATTCAAGATTTGATAATGCTTCCGCTAATTCTAAGAATTTGCCATTAAACTGAGCATTTCTTAATTCTTGTGGATTTAAGCATTTGTTGGATATATTTAGTCTTAAAAACAGAGTTTTTATTTCTTCTATACTAATTTGTTGGCTTATAGTTTTAATTGTGAATTTATAATTCCAAAAATCTATTTTTTCTTCAGGAGTTAATTCATCAAAATATTTATTTATAAAACAACTTTCTTTGTCTAATAGTTTAGTTCTCTTTAATTGTATTTTATTGTTAATAAAATCAATAATAGAGCCAATTCTTTGTTGCCCATCTACAACACTATACCTAGCTTCTCCAGTTTCTGGATTTGTTTCAAATTGCCAGAAATATAATTCAGGAATATCATATCC
>JAFSVR010000017.1 GCA_017444895.1 Clostridia bacterium | reverse complement strand
TGATACTTGCTTTCTTGCAAAGGTATTATACAAAGCCTTTTTAACCGCTTTGGGCATACCATTTCTACCAGCAAGAATACCAATATTCTCACCCTTATCATTTTGCTGAACACTGGCTTCTTTGTTATCTAGTGCTTTAAGAACAGCTTTTTCCATTTTGTATATTGCAGAGAACATTCCAATATTGTCGCCATATCGATCTTGTTGCAAACTTGCCTTTTCGTTATCCAAAGATTTAATAACAGCTTTTTCAAGCCCATTGCAAGCTGCATGCATGCCAATATTCATCCCGTAAACATCTTGTTGCAAGCTAGCTTCAACATTTTCTAACGCTTTAAGGGTTAAATCTTCCAGCTGATTAATTGCTGCATGCATACCTATATTCATGCCATAACAATCTTGTTGAAGGCTGGCCTTTTCATCATCCAAAGATAATTCCACTACCTTGTCTAAGCCATAGTCACACGCAAGCATCCCAAGATTAATACCGTCGATGTCAACCAAAGACAAAACGTCTTTGTCAATATGGATAATTCCTAAAATATTCCCTTCCAGTTGGTCCCTGTATTCATGTTCATTGATATCGTAAAATCTAACAAATCTCTTAATATACTCTTCAATATGTTCTAAGTCCATACATCTCAACCCCTTCTTGGCGTTTAACTGATACCATGCTACCACAAATACGACTGTATGTCAATCTTTGCGCCCTATCGCATGCGTTCAATATCTTCCAAATTCCTTATAATTTCTTCTCGGGCGAAAAGGTTTATTGCGTGCTTTTTCTCGTTATTATTATTGCTTTCATCTTTTTGAGGTGGCATGCTATTTTGTGGCAAATATTGCTCTTTACCAATTTGTTTGCGAGCCTGTTTCATCTCCCAATCTGCCAGCATAAATGCTATTTCTTCATCAACCATCTTATCTTCGTCTATAACCATTATCTGCCACCACACATTTCTTTTTCTTCATTCTAACATGAGGATAACAACCTGTCAATATAAAAAAAGAAAAAGAACCCGAGACCAAAACTAGCGTACTGATTGTACGTATGCTTTGGTTGGGTTCATCTTTCGTTTTACGATATTCTAATTATGGCAAATTAGAATTGAATATGGAAGTGTGAGCGCTCCATTTTCTCAGTTGTATAGTAGCCTGCTGGGGCTTTAATTACATCTGGCAAACGGTTAACGATTGTTGCACAAGTAAGTTCAACTGTTGCAGGGCGATTGACAACAACTGTTGTGTCTGGTTCGCCATAAACAGTCCACTCATTGCAATCAAACTCATCTGGTCCATAAACCTTTCCGATGCACTCACTTTCAATAACAATGCCCTCTTTTGTGGTTGTTGTTACAACTGCGCTCATACCAGTTGCATTGCCCTTTGGAATTGTGAGGCCAAGGGTTGAAGATTTAAGATCTGTTTTATATGTTTGTGGAACACATTTCTGGGTTTGCCTTGTAACATGGAGCCCAAGTTGGCTTGCAAGCCAGCCATTAACGTTCCACATATAGCTTGGCAAGAATTCGCCTTTTTTGATAAGTGCATTTCTTTCCTCATCAGAAATGTTATCAGCAGCAGCAATTTGCTTATCAAACTCTTTAAGAGTTAAGCCTGCGCCATGAACCTCTGCAAGTGCAATACCATAATCTTCAACGTTATAACTGCTCTTGCCTTTAATCTTTGTTATTTTATGCGTTGAGCCACAAATGGTTGTGATAAGGTTGCCCCAATAAACATCTTGGTATCCGCTTCCTGCGATTGTGCAATTATGCTCTTTTGCAACTTTATCAATAGCTTTTGTTAATTTCTCGCTGCTGTTCCATGGATAGAACGCCTCTTCGCAAGTTGTTATTGCATTGATACCATTTTTAGCGCAAATCATAAGAACATCATACAAATCGCTCATGAGGCTCATTGTTGTTACAATTGCAACATTAGCCTTTGTTTTCTTGATTGTTGCATCAAGAGTTTTAACATCGCTAACAGCAACTCCAATAGGATTTCTCAAACCAATGATTTTAGAAATATCTTTTCCAATAACCTTTGGATTGATATCGTATGCTCCAACGATTTCACCACCTTTCTCAAGCACATATCGCATGGTGTATTTCGACATTTTTCCGCAACCAATTTGAACAACTTTAATTTTACTCATCTTTCCCTCCTATGCGTAAAACTTTCTATTGACTCCATATTAACACTTTAATTTTGGCCATGTCAAACAAAATTAAACAAAATTGTTCAACAAAAACTATCTCAGATTTTGTCTGAGATCATTTATGGCCGAAACCATTTCATGCGTCATTGCATCAGTTTCTTCTTTGGTTGGATGCTTTGGTGTTTCACAATTTGGAAAAATTGGATCACCAATAACAATCCTGTTTCTGCGGAAGATTTTTGGGCGTTTCTCAATCACAACCGGAACAATAGGAACATCTGCTTTTTGAGCAATAACAATAGCGCCATTATGAACGCTAAGTAGCCCATCAATATCCCGTGCCTTATTTCTTGTTCCCTCAGGAAAAATCGCAAGAATTTTCTTCTTTTTAAGAAGCTTAAAACTGGTTTTAATAGCGCCTAAATCTGCACCACCCCTGTCAACCTTATATCCACCAAGCTGCTTTATGAAAAAGCCTTTTATTTTTGGCTTAAAAAGTTCTTTTTTAGCCATAAAATAAAGTTTTTTTCCTAGCCTTATGTCTAAAACAATGCAATCAAAATTTGAGGTGTGGTTGCTGACGATTATATATGGCCTTTTAGGTAGCTTTTTCTTGCCAATTATTTTGGTTGGGAAAAAGATTGTTATTGGCAAAAATAAAACTATAACTGCGATTATATATAGCATCTATTTCCCCCCTTCAAAAAACTTTGAATTTGCGCAAGCACTTGCAGTGCTGAAAGCAATTTGCAAATTAAAACCACCAGTTAGCGCATCAACATCAAGAACTTCACCAACAAAGAATAACCCTGGCATAATTTTAGACTGCATGTCTTTAGGGCTGACCTCGTCAAGAGAGACGCCCCCGCTTGTTATAACGCTTTGTTCAACATCTTCAACCCTAACATATTCAAGAGAAAAATGCTTGAGCAAAGTTGCTAGTTCATCTCTTTTTTGCCTTGAAAGTTGGTTAAGTTGGATTTTTGCGTCAAGCCTCAACCTGTTTGCCATTATTTCTATCAGTCTTTTTGGGAGCATTGAAGCAAGCAAAGACTGCAAACTTTTTCTTGGCGCTTCCTCAATTCCCGTCTCAATCTTGCTCTTTATTTTATCAAGACTTAACGCAGGCTTGAAATCTATTTCACAAATTTTTACGTCTTCCCTGTTAATATAACTGCTCATTGAAAGAACAATTGGCCCGGAAATGCCAACAGACGTGAAAAGCATTTCACCAATTTCGCTTTTATAAACTTCTTTGCCCGTTTCATTTTTAGCTGAAACCACAACATTTTTAAGGCTAAGCCCCTCAAGGGCCTTGCACTCATTACCCTTTATTTTTACGCCATTTAGTGCACTTTTTGTTTCAACAATTTTGTGCCCAAAGTTTTTGGCAAAAGCATAGCCATCACCCGTGCTACCCGTAAGGGGATAGCTCAGCCCGCCCGTCGCAACGACCACAGCATCTGCGTCATAATTATTTGTTTTAGTTTTAATTTTGAAACAAGCCCCAATTTTATCAATTTTTTCAACTTCTTGTTTAAGTTCCAGCCTAACGCCACTTGCGTTAAGGGCTTTTATAAAGGCGTTGTTTATTGTTTTTGCGCTATCAGTTTCAGGAAAAACACGATTTCCCCGCTCAACTTTAAGTTTAACACCAAGTTCTTCAAAAAAATGCATAGTGCTTTTTGAATTAAAGGCCCTTTCTGCGCTGATTAAAAACTTTTTGCCCCTAACAACATTATCCAAGAATTCTTCACCTGTTGCTGTGTTAGTGACGTTGCATCGCCCCTTGCCAGTTATTAAGATTTTTTTGCCAATTTGCTCATTTTTTTCAAGCAAAACCACTTCTTGCCCCTTTCTCGCAAGAAGAACACTGGCCATAAGCCCACTTGCCCCAGCACCAATAACAATAACTCTCATGCTATAAACTCTTCAAATATTCAATTTCAATGGCAGATAGAAGTCTATATTTGCCCCTATCAACACCGCTGAGCCTAAGTTCGCCAATTTGAGTTCGCTTTAAGAATACAACTTTGAAGCCAACCGCCTCAAACATTTTACGAATCTGCCTGTTTTTGCCTTCAAAAATAGTTATTTCCAGTTTTGAAATATGTCCATCATAGTTTTGAAGTTTAACCTTGCATTTAGCAAGGCGTTTTCCTTCAACAACAACCCCCGCCCTTAAAACTGCAAGCTGGCTTTCTTTTATCTCTCCTTCAACCTTAACAAGATAGGTTTTCCCAACCTCGTGTGAAGGATGCGTCAATGCATACGTGAGTTCGCCATCATCAGTCAAAATAAGAAGACCCTCGCTATCGTAATCTAGCCTGCCAACAGGTTTAAGATGCTTTAAGTTTTCAGGGAGCAAATCCATAACAGTTTTTCTGCCCCTGTCATCACTAACAGCTGTTATATAGCCCTTTGGCTTATGGAGCATAACATAAACATTTTCAGCAGGCAATGCCACTTCATTCCCATCAACAAAAACAACGTCTTTGGGGAAAACAGAAAATACAAGGCTATCAACAACCTCACCATTAACCTTAACACGCCCCTCATTTACCAGCGCTTCAACTTTCCGCCTTGACCCAAGGCCCGCAGATGACAAAAACTTATTAATTCGCATACTATTATTCCTTCGTGTTTTTATGATTTCTGCCCCTAAAAAGCCTCAATAATTTTCTTTAGACTGGCAGAAAACGCATTAGAACTTACGCCTTTAATAGTATAGAAATTTTGAGAAAAAATCAAATCATTTTTGAAATAAATTTCAAATTGCCCAACTAGTTGGTTCGCACATATTGGCGCATCAATTCTATCAGGAAGGCTTTTTTGCATATGGATATCAGACATTTCAGTTGCTTTTAGCGGATAAGAAAACCCGCCGTGCAAGGCAACATCAACATAGCTAACACTTGCCCCAGACACCTTAATTTTTTCAGTTTGATACTCACTGAGAAGTTCAGTCATGTGATATTCATCAAAGACCTCATCTAAAATTAGAGAACAATCTTCAAACATTGGGTTGCAATTTAGAAGAACACAAACAACTTCCATTCCGTTTCTTTTGGCACTTCCAACAAAACACCTGCCAGCATCTTCTGTATAACCAGTTTTAATTCCAGTTGCGCCATCAAATTTCCCAAGCAGCCTATTTTTGTTCTTAAACACCCTTGCTTCATGTGTTTCATTTGCAGGAACATTATAAATTTGTGTCGATACAATTTTTGCAAAAACCGCATTTTTAAGAGCATAACACGAAATTTTTGCTAAATTTTCCGCAGAAGTGTAATGATTTGCATTATCAAGCCCATGCGGAGAAGTTAAACGAGTTGACAATAAACCATGGTCTATACAAAATTTATTTGCAAGCTCCATAAACTTTTCAAGGCTTCCACTTGTTGCTATTGCAAGGGCAATAGCGCTATCATTCCCACTTCTCAGCATTAGACCATAAAGCAATTCCAATATCGTATATTTTTCACCAGTTTTAAGATAAATAGAACTCCCCTCAATCCCCGTTGCCTCTTTTGGGATCTCAAACACACGTTCTAGGTTATCATTGTTTTCAATAACAACGATGGCTGTTATAATTTTTGTTAGGCTAGCCATGGGCAAAACTTCATTTTCATTTTTTGAATATAATATTCTGCCCGTTGTTTTCTCCATAACGCATACACTTTTTGCAGTAGTATGATAGGCATAGGTCTTATATTTTGTTCCAAAATTACAAAATGTAAAAAACGCAAAAATTACAATCAAAATTATGCAAAATGACATTATTTTTGTATTTTTATTCATTTTTTGCAGTTTCCTTATTGTTTTTTATTGCGCTTGTCAGTTTGTCAATTAGATCGGGCAACACATCTCCAAGCTTATCAAAAGTTGTTCTGTTTTCAATTCTTATAAAATTTGGAATGCCACCAATTATAGTTAAAAAGCCCATAGGAATTAAGCTTATCCCTGCTCCACTCCCGCCAATAAACGGATCTTTTTTCTTTCTTTTCTTTGCTGGATATTCACCACCACCAGCAACAAACCCCATACTCACCTTGCTAACAGGCAATATAACAACCCCTGTTTCATTTGCAATTGGTTTTCCAATAATTGTGCTAGAATCGGCAATAAGATTTAAGTTTTTCAGTGCGCTATCAACAACATCTTCTATTGGATTTGTTTTATCTTTATTCATTAACAGCTCCTTTATATTTTTTCTTATATATTTTCTTGGACCTGATATAACTTACTATGATTAATAATAAATTGATTTTCAGGCTTAAAAGCATGGTCATTTCACACTCACTATTTTCAAAATTTGGAACAATGCTCTGACATATTGTTGCATTTCTATTATTATTTAGAACCCAAGCTATAACACCCGCTGAAACAGCCTGCATTCCGCCACAAACAAGCGCTGTTTTATCAGCATCATCTTCAATGCCAAAATTGAAATATATTCTCAGTTTCGCAACAACCAAATGCGACAGCAATTCCTCAGTGTAAAGAGATGCAAGATGAGGATGGATTTTTGTGTCTTCAGGTAAGTTGTTTGCAACGTTTTCAATCTTAAAACCATCCCCAAGTGAAAAAGTGCAACGCCCAATTAACACCTTGAAAAATAGCAGTTTTATTGAATATATGCATACCCTATCCAAAATGTTAACGTGTCCCTCAAACCGCAGCCTTAACGGAAAGATTAATAGCATAACAAAAAACAAGATTATAAAAATAATTAATAGAACTATTTTCATAATCTTATTGTTTGCGATTTTATTGTTTTAATACGCCTTATACAATTTCATCGTCATTTTCTTGGCTGTTTATTGATGAAATAAGCTCATCCTCATCATCCTCTTTAATGATATCATTAAAATAGTTTTTATCAGGATTAAAAGTGCTTTCTGCAAGGGGCTTTTCATTCTTGATAGCAACCTCTTTTATTGGCTTTACATTCGGAAGCTTGATATCTTCTTGCTCATTTGGTTTCAACTCTTCATCATTTTCAATTTTTGAAGTTGGAACGTCATACTCATTATATAACGCATCATCATTTGTTCTTACAATTTTTATTTTTTCAAGCAAGTCGTTATAATCTGGCAGATCTGCAAGATTGCTGATATTAAAACGCTTTAAGAAATCATCTGTTGTTCCAAACAAAACCGGTCTTCCAACAGCATCTTTCCTTCCAACAACCTCAATCAAATTGTGATCCATCAAAATGCTGATTGCATAATCACAGCCAACACCCCTTATCTCTTCAATTTCAAGGCGCGTTATTGGCTGTTTATAGGCTATTATCGCCAATGTTTCAAGCGTTGCTTTTGAAAGGCTTCTTTCCCTTATTGGATTGAGCACCATTGAAACGGCCTCGCCATATTTAGAGTTTGTTGCAAGCTGAAGCTTGCCATTAAATTCAAGCAAAACAAGCCCACTATCCTCATTAAACTTTGATTTAAGATTCTTTATGGCAGTTTTAATTTCCTTGTCTTCAACCCCAAGTTTTGAAGATATATCCGAAACCAAAACCGGCTCGCCAGCAATGAACAAAATGCTTTCAATAATTTCTCCTAACTTTTCCATTTTCTTATGCCTTCTCTTCCCTCTTGTGTATTTCAATATCATCAAAAGTGTTATTTTGTTTAACTGTTATTTCTTGCGTTTTTAACAGTTCCAAAACCGCAAGAAACGTGTTTATTATTTCACTTTTTGAATAGTCTTCTTCAAACAACTCTTTGAAACTGAATGTTTTTTTGATAAGCAATGTGTCTTTAATATAACCTATCTTTTGGGCAACGGTGAAACGATCTTTAACAATCTTCTTTTCCTTTGGAACCTCTGCCTTCATGCTGGCCTTAAACATAACCTTTGAAAAGGCATCAATAAGATTGTCAAGGCTTAGATCATCAGGCAGAACATACCTAAAATCACCCGCCTTTGGATCAGGCTGTTTATAAAATTTATCTACGTCTTCAAACGCTCTCAATTTCTCACTTGCCTCTTTGAAAAGTTTATATTCTTCAATTTGGCGTATGAGCTTTTGTTCGGGATCTTCATCTTCCGTTTCAAGCTCAACAGGAGGCTTTGGCAGAAGTTTGCGGGATTTTATTTCAAGAAGCGTTGACGCCATCTCAATAAACTCACTTGCTTTTTCAACATCAAGTTCGCCAATATTGCTTACAATTTCAAGATATTGTTCGGTTATTTGACTCAAAAAAATATCGCAAATGTCTATCTTAGATGTTTTAATAAGCTCTAAAAGCAGGTCAAGAGGCCCCTCAAAAGTGTTAAGCCTAACCTTAAAACTTTCGGCATCAAAATCAGACGGCTCACCGCTTAAAGCACCCAATTCTTCAGTTGTTTTTATTTCAATTTCTTCCATACTACCCCACAAACAGCCCACACAGAGCATTAACCAGCCAATCTGCAATACTAAGCGGAATTTGAACATATAGCCCAATCACGCCAAACAATATAAGGCCAAGCATGATATATGCACCAAAAACACGCATAAACATAACATATGAATTATCAGGCTTTGAAAATGTTTCAACAACCCTGAAACCATCAAGTGGATAAACCGGCAAAATATTGAAAAATGCAAGAACTAAATTTATAGCAACAGAGTAGTATAAAAAGTAGTTTAGCATTATTCCATAAATGCCAGTATTGGTTAGCACCTGAGGAAAAACAGCAATAAGCAAAGCATAAATTAGCGCCCAGACAATTGCCAAAATCACATTCATTGAAACGCCGGCAATTGCAACCAAAAAGCCCGCCCTTCTAGGCTTGCCGAAATTTCTTGAATCAACAGGAACCGGTTTTGCCCAACCATAGCCAAACAAAACCAAACAAACTGAACCGATTGGATCTAGATGGCTGAATGGTTTTATTGTTAATCTCCCCTGCGCTTTTGCTGTTGAATCCCCATTCTTATAAGCAACAAAAGCATGAGCATATTCATGCATTGAAAGAGCCATTAAAAGCGCGCTTATATATGCAACCAAAACAGAAACAATCTGCCACACTGGAGCATTAGACGATAGTAGAGATATTAACATACACATTATTATATAAGTAAAAAAGGCAAGGTGTCAAACAAAACGCAAGAAAAAAGCCCCCAAATTGCTTGAGGGCTTGGCTCTTACCACCTTGAAATAGCTTTTTTGAAACAATCCATTAATGTAAGTTTTGGTGCGTCGTCAATGGCAATCAAATCAATTTCATCAACAACAACGTTATTTGCATCAATTATCAGCACTTTGCCAATTTTTGAACCCGCACTTATTGGGGCGTTTATGTTATCGTATTTTTCGATGTAGGTTTTTGTTGATGCAGAACCCTTTTCACAAAAATCAAAATACTCACGAGCAGGCTTAGCAGAAATTGTTTGCTTGCTTGAGCCTTTAACATCAACACTAAACGTTGTCGTTCCTGTTATAATTGGTTTACTTTCAAAGTTGGCAAAGCCATAATTAAACAACTCAACACATTCGGCAAATCTTGTTTTGCTATCTGGCTCGCCAATAACAACAGCAACCAAATGAGTGTCACCACGCTTTGCTGAACAGGTTAAGCAATATTTTGCCTCGCTAGTGTAGCCTGTTTTTCCTGCAAAACACCCAGGGAAAGTTTTAACAAGCCTGTTGGTGTTAACAAGTCCAGTTTCTCGCCCACCAGGATGAACAATTTTATCAATCCAGATCTTTGCATATTTTTGATAAATTGGGTTTTCACAAATGCTCATATATATTGTTGCGCAATCCTTTGCACATGAATAATGTTCAGGCGCTGGAAGCCCTGTTGAATTTACAAAATGAGATGCAACCAGGTTCAGTTTTTTCGCTTCTTCATTCATCTTAGAAACAAACACTGCCTCACTTCCAGAAACCGCCTCAGCCAAAGCAACCGTGCTATCATTTGCCGAAGCAATTATAACCGACTTTATTAGTTCCCCCACCTTATATGTTTTTTTACCATCAAGAAAAGCTGAAGATCCACCAACCGATGCAGCGTTTTCAGTTACATATACATCACCGTTTTCATTAATAAGCCCACTATCAATTGCATCAAAGATAAGTTTAAGGCTCATCATTTTTGTCATGCTTGCAATAGGAAGAGGCGCTGTTTCATTTTTTGAAAACAGAACCTTGCCACTTGAACTTTCAACCAAATAGCACGCCTTACTATTTGGTGCAAAATTCAGTTCAGTTGAATCTCCTTGTGCATAGCAGACAAATTTAGATTGATTTGATAATACCAAAAAACTGCAAAATAGAACAAAAACAATTAAAAAAGTTGTAAATTTTCTCATTTTTATCACCCATGGTTAGTATTTTACTATTTGGGGGTTTTATTCAGTTAATATAAAATTAGCAAAAAACTTTTCAAAAGAAGTGGCATAATAAAAGAATATATTAAGCATACAACAATCATCAGCAAAAACACAATTAAGTATTTTTTATAAAATCCACTCATCTTGAAACTAGCGCTTAATGGCTCATTATATTTTTTTGCCTCCATTGCCCTTATTCGGGCAACACTGATTGCAAGCGCCATAACAAAAATGACCGCCAAATTGATTGGAATAATCAAAATAGCAACATTGAGAACCCCAGGAAAACCATAGATATCAATAATCACACTGCAACTTATTGCAAGCAAAAAGTTTTGATATCCAAAAAACACATAGCTCAACAACGCAGTTGCACTGCTTAAACAGAAAATATATATTAGCAAGAAACAAACTACTGATTCAAAGAGCTTTGATAGGAAAATGCTTACTGTGCTTGCTGAACCCGAAATATAATTTAGGATATTTTTGTCGCTATATCTTAACACCCCTGAAAAGCTTGTTCCTGAAAGTATTGCAAATATCCCCAAAACTAGCCCAACAAGCGCAAATATAAATAATATAATAAATATCGTTTTACTTTTTTGAAAATGCTCTTTCATTTCAAATTTTAGATCATAAAAAAAGTTTCTCATATTTAATTATATGAGAAACCGATGCAACTATTTAACCATCTTAAAAACCTTGCTTACTTGAACAAATTTCCGTTGTTGCGCCAATAATAAACCTTTTGTTTGTTATCTCACAAAACTCACCGAATAGATAGTTATTTTTATTCCCCTTTCTCTGGTGTTCAAGTTTTGCAACATTAAGAGCATTTCTTATGTTCCTTTCAACATTGTCTGCTGAAACTCCAAATTCTTTTGCAACCTTATCATATATGTCTGTTTTTATATTTTTTATGAAACAATGCCTGTGATAACATATTTCTATCGCTTTAATAAGATAATTATAGCCTAGCAAATTTGATGGCAGATTATATTTCAGAAGTCTTTGTGTTATTATTTCTTGGAGAGTATAGGCACCTTTTGAGCCTGAACCACTTTTTAGTTTTTTGGCAATTTTGGCAAGAATGCGAACCAACTCAGACTTCCAAAAGAATGGATTAACAACATAATAGTTTTCAGATTTTTTAACGTTGCCTGAAATTATAACAATGTCGTTTTTATAAATTTTTGAAACAATTTCAATCAAATCGTTTAAAGAGCAATATGCCACCTGATATTCAGCATCTATGATAACAACTTGCGGAGAATACTTAACTATTCCATTAAGCAAATCACCAAAGTTGGTTGCAACCATCCTTAGAACAAAATTATCACCATTAAAGTTATAATTTGACGCCATAGATCCCATATCAAACCTATTGCTCAATGCTATCATATGTAGTTCCATTTCTTCCACCCTGAAACCATTTTATCACATAAAATTTTTGTTGTAAAACATTTTTGAATATTTTTGAACAAAAATATTCAAAAATATGACAAACGCCTACCCTTCAAGCATATTTTCAATAAAAGTGGCAAAGCCCTTAGTTGGGTCACTAACGAAAACATGGGTTACCGCCCCAATCAATTTGCCATTTTGAATTACAGGGCTTCCACTCATCCCTTGAACAATTCCGCCAGTTTCAGAAAGTAACTTTTCATCTATAATTCTTATAACCATATTATTTTTGTTATCTATTATTCCGCCCTTTTTAATAATTTCAACCTCATAGTCGTTTGGCTTTGTGCCATTTGTTGTACATCTTAAAACAGCCTTGCCAAGCTTGATTTCGTTTTTTGATGCTGTTGGCATTTTTTCTAATTGGTTTGGATATTCACCATAATCAAACGTTCCAAAAACCCCATAATTATTGTTGTTATCAAGGGTTCCAATTTTAACACCGTTGTGCAAAAACAAGCCCTTAAGTTCACCCGGTTTTCCCCGTTCACCTCTTGTTGCACCCAAGATATTGCAAGCGTAAATTTGCCCGCTAGAAATTGGCAATAACGAACCAGTGTCTATGTCACAAACCGGATGCCCAAGCGCCCCAAAACGACCATTGTCAACCCGAATATATGTTAATGTTCCAACACCCGCAGCATCGTCACGTATCCAAAGCCCCAGTTTATATTTCCCGGAAGAAATATCAAAGCAAGGGGATATTTTAGTGTTTATCGTTGCACCTGCCCTTTTTATGGTAACATCTAGTTCTCGCCCAGCATTTTTCCCATGATTAATTAAGTTTTCAATGACACCTGCTGATGTGACAATCTTATCACAGATTGAATACACAATATCGCCAGCAACAATTCCGGCCTCTTGGCCAGGGCTGCGTGTTCCGTTTGGTGAAACAACCTCTCCAACCGCCACCACAACAACACCATCACAATTCAAAACAAAACCAAGTGGCACCCCACCAACATACACCTCTGGCATTGGCGCAGTTTGTATTTGAGAATCAGTAGCGTCTCTTTGCCCAGAAAACAGCCATTCAATAATGCTTTTAATTGGTGAAGCCTGTGCAAGCGCTGAATCAGAACTATTTGGACATTTTACAACACAGAAAAAGCTTACACATAGTGCAAGGAAAATAGCCATTGTTTTTTTCAAAAGGTTTTTATTGTGTTGCATAAAAAAACTACTCCGCATTGAAAGTAGTTTTTGTTTTTATAAAAAAAGTATGCCTTAAACCAACTATTTGGTTTCAAAAATATTAGCCAAGTGGAACTTCAACCATTTTATCAAGTTCTTTTTTGAGCATTGTGATTTTGCCTTCTGTTTGTTTTAAGTTTTCAAAACACAACTTTGATAGTTCAACACTCTTCTCAAAAAGTTTAACCGCTTCATCAATTTTAACATCACCATTTGCAAGTTCTTTTTCAATCTTTTCAAGTTCGTTTATTGCTTCTTCATAATTCATAGTTCTATTCTCCTATTTTCGTTATATTACTCTCAATTTTTCCATCATCAAGATAAGTTATAACTGTATCTCCAACCCTTGCATCTTTTATCGTTTTAAGGCTTTTTTCTCCGATATATGTTTTGCTATATCCAGCCCTTAAAACGGCAAGCGGATTCAGTTTTTCAATGGCCGTTGAAAGCGCAAGCAGACGCTTGTCTTGGCTGTTATATAGCTCTTTTATACGGACATAATTTGCATTTGCAAGGTTCGTTATCTTTAATTTACACTCGCTCATTATATTTGTTGTTCGATTATATATGTTATTTAAGGTTGAAACCATTTGGTTTTTATCTTTGCTTATAATATTCTCAACCTTATATTCAACACTATCCATGAGTTCGTTGATTCTTGCAACCTCGTCATAGTAATTAAACACACAAACCTCACTGGCAACTGATGGCGTTGGAACCCTGAGGTCTGAGGCAAAATCACATAAGCTAAAATCCGTTTCGTGGCCAATTGCTGAAACAATTGGTTTCTCGCTTTCAAAAACCGCCCTTGCAACTTCCTCGGTATTAAATGGAGCCAAGTCTTCAAAAGATCCGCCACCGCGAGCAACAATAATAACATCAACAACTGGCAAGGTGTTAAGATATTTTATGCCCTTAACAATTTCTTCCGTTGCGCCCTCACCCTGAACCTTAACCGGATAAAGCAAAATGTTGGTGAACGGATTGTTCTTTCTTGCAACGTTAATTATATCATGGATTACTGCGCCCGTTTCACTGGAAACAACGCCAATGGTTTTTGCATACTTAGGAAGAGGTTGCTTAAACTTTTCATCAAACAAGCCTTCTTTTTCAAGCTTATCTTTCAGTTCCAAAAACTTTTGATACAGAGCACCAATGCCATACGGCTCTATATGGTTCACAACAAAACTTAAACGACCTAGCTTAACATGGTAATTTGGCCTGCCGGTAACCACGATATAGTCACCATTTTTAATATCAGACTGCGCCCCAAACTCAATGCACGAAAGCTGCGCACTTTCATCTTTAATCTCAAAATATGCGTTATTATGTGAAAGTTTATAGTTAGTAACCTCTCCATACACGCTTACGTTTGAAAGCAGAACCTCGGCATCAATGATATTTTTAAGATAAGTATTAAGTTGAGAAACGGTTAGTTTAATGTCCTGCATCATTTCCCTCTTTCATTTTAGCCAAGATTCCATTAATGAACCCCACACTCTTTTCTGTTGAATATAGTTTTGCAAGTTCACACGCCTCGTTAACACTAACCTTAAAAGGTATTTTGGGCATAAACTCAATCTCATAACTTGCAAGCAATAAAATTGCCAAATCAACCTTAAAAATCCGGTGGAAAGAAAAACCTATTGCAAGTTTTTCTATCTTCTCTGAAAGATATTCAAATTTGTTTGCAACCCCAAAATAAACATCACGAATATATTGCTCTTCTCCGGAAACATCTGATTCACTTATGTATTCCTCCATAAGTTCATCATCAATTTCCTTTGTGAAGATATATTCAAAAATGAGTTTGAATGATCTATCTCTTGCTTGTTTTCTTCCCATATAATCCTCCGCTATTTTTCCATTATTCCCATAGTATCCACGGAAACATTGGCAGTGTCAAAACTATGCTGTGCTTCATCAGCCAATACGTTCTGTTCTCCAGGACCCGTTTTGATAGATGGCTTCTTGCTAGAAGAGAAAGGTTGTTGGGCCTTTGGCCCCTCTTTTGATGGAGCAACACTTTTTGATGCTGTATATGTTTGCCCAATAAGTTTTCCTAGACTAGACGAATTATCTACATTAACAAATTTGGATTTATAAGCCCCATTCTTGCTAGAACCGCCCTTGTCTTTGATCTCTTTTCTTTTTAATGGTTTACTATTAGGCTTCTTTTCAACCTTAACTTTTGGTTTTTGGTCCTTTGGTTTTTCTTGTGGTGCCACTTCTTTCTTAGCTGTTTTACTCTTATATGTTAAAACGAGAGGTTCAGCAATTCCGCGCGCGAAACTTTTAACAATATTCTTAATGACAACTATGCTTGGCAATTCAACACAATCTTTATTGAATGTTGGCAAGATATCCAAAAGTTCATAGATTGTTAAAATTCTTTCCCCTTTCTCGTTATATAAATTCTTCAAATTAAGAAGTTCAAAGACGTCTTTTATGGATCCATCCTCGTTATACTGAACTTCAAGCCCCATAATTTCGTATAGTTGAAGAAGGCGCTTAATTCTCAATTCCTCTTGTTCTTGTTTTGCTTTAAGAGCAAGCTGAATTTCTTTTTTGCGTCTCTTTATAAGTGCAAAGATAATTAGCGCTGTTACGCCCAAAACAACTGCCAAAATAATAACAAAAGGAACCAATGGAATAATTCCAATGATTCCCAAAACAACAAGTGGCAAAACAAGCAGCGAACTCCCTGCACAAGTATAAATCATTTGTTGCTTAAATGTTAGTTTTTGTGCCATCTTCTCCTCATATGTTACGTTTCTGTGATTAACAGACTACATAACCGCGATTTCTTCATTTGCATTGAACACAACGCCCATAACATGAACGTTAATTGCTTCAACCTTAAAGTCTGTCATAGACTCTATGCTACTCTTAACATTTTCCTGAACTCTGAAGGCAACGTCTTTAACCGAATATCCAAACATAACGTTAACATAAACGTCAACATAAACTGAATTCTCAACAAACTCAATTATAACGCCCTTATGGCAATTCTTATCAAACATTTTCTTAAGAGTGCCAACGCCTTCAACGCTCAGCCCGGCAATGCCATTAATTTCTTGAGTTGCCAAATTAACAATAGACAAAACAACATTGCGCTTATAGCTAAGCTTGCCCTCGTCTGCCTCATAAACTCTTCTGCTTCTCTCTGCTGCCATAATACCCTCCAAATATGATTTCCAATTGAATTATACCACACAACAATATTTTTTGCAATAATAATTTAATTAAATTATTAAAAATAAAAAAGGGCTTTTCTGCCCCATTTTATATCTTACGCAACAGGAATTATTTTTACATTGGTTGCCGGCGTGCTGGTTTCATCGACGATAATTGATAGAATTTTTGCAGCATCACTGCTTGTTAGTCCGGCGGTTTTTACCATGACATTAAGATTCTCTCCAGATGCCGTTACAATTGCGTCATCAAAGCCAGAAGCGGCAATAAGGCCTTCCAAAACAAGTTCTTTATCCATTTGAGCAACAAGAGCAAGTTTTTTGCTTGTTGCAGTTGCAACATAGTCGGCAGATGAAGACGTGCTTGTTATTATTGCATCTAAATATTCAAGCTCAAGATTTCTTGTTAATGTTCGGTCCTCTCTATAAGTTGCAAAAAAATCAGAACTGGTTAATTCAGAAACCGTGCCCGTGTTTGTTTTTGATGCTGTTTGATTAAGCGTAACATTTAAGTAACCAGTAACAATCAACAAAATTGCCATTCCAACAATAATAAAAATTTTTTTCTTTTTGCTAAGCATTCCTTTACCCTCCTTGAAAAACACCAATTTCATTTTATTTCCCCTCTAAAATTTGTATGCAAGATGCTGGCACGTTTAGAACCGAACTCAAACAATCACACAGCATTAATTTGACTTTTGCTTCACCAGCACCCTTTGCAACAATCAACACACCCTTGATCTCAGGATATATCGTCTTAACTAAAACAGGCGTTGTTGATGTTCCACTTTTACTAAACACTATGTTGCTGGTTTCCTGATTAGAACCATTTTGAGAAGTCGTGTCTGTTGCATAACAAAAAATTGGGGTTGAACTAACTGAAATATAGACATTAACATCACTTATACCTTTGACGGAAGACAAAATGGTTTTTAGTCTTGCTTCGGTTTCGGAAACAAAATCAACGGTTGATGAAGAAGGTTGCTCAACAGTGTTGTTATTCGCTTTTTTCGAGCCAACTGAACTAAAGAAGATTGCAAAGACAATTAATGAAAGCAGGCATACGATTGCAACATACGCCTTCTTGTTTTTTGTTATTTTTATCAATTTATTATTTTTCAAAAATGATAAAAATTTGAAATGCTTTTCCTTTTCTTTGCCCAATTTACCCTCAGCATCCAACGCACTCAACCCCCTCAAAAAACGCAATTTTTATTTGCTCAAATAATTTTTAGTGCAATTTTGATATTTTTATATTAAATTTTGCACTTTTTACAAAACGCCCAGCAAGTTAAAAAACGCCTCAACAATAACAGTTAAACACAAAATATTTATAACCGATTTAACCATTGTCTTCATTTTTCCACTTGGTAAAACAATAGAAACAACGGAGTCAACAAACACAACAGATATAATTATTGAAAACAACTCAACCATTTTCCACCATCTTTACACAATGTTCACAGTGCTGACAACCAAGCTGAGCATATAAAAATACATAACGGCAACGCCAACAACAATTGCCGTAAGCATCTTGAAAGCATCAGCAAAGTTTTGAATTAAACTATTTTGTGAATCATTAATAATAGGTTTACATATTGATGAAATCAGGTTTAATGCTAGCGAGAACACACCAATTGACACTATCGGAGATATTATTGTTGCAAGCAACAACATCAGCGAAGAGAAACCTACGGAGTTTTTAATCAATATTGCCGAAGCCCGTGACAACTCAAAACCATCACTAACATACCCACCAAGATACGGTATATAGTTTTTAAGGGCATACTTTGTTGCCTTAACACTCACCCCCGCACTCGCCCCACTCGTTATTCCACCAATGGTAAGCACCGACATAAACACCCCAAACACCACACCAATCGTCCACTTAAACAAACTTTTTGTGAAGCGAGAAAACTTAAAAAAGTTATTCTCAGTTGAAAGCGATTCAACAACCGTGAAGCCAACAGTAATCAAGAACAATGGCATTAAAAAATATGAAAACACATTGGATATAACAGAGCTTAGAAACAACATGCTGGGTTGAAACATTTTTACAGACAAGCCCGCACCAGCAACATTAATTAAACCAATCAAAATAGGAAAAATAATATTCATTTGATTTTGCATTGATTTCATTGCTTGACTAGCCTTTTCAACCACCCCTTTACTGACGAGCAAAAGAACTATTGCAATTGATGATGCAAACATAATTTTAATCACATTGCTAACCTTGCCAGTCGGCGCAAAAGAATTATAAAGGGAGAATAGAATTGCAAGAACGACAACGGCACTAAAAGATGCAATTACCCCCTTAAAAGATGAAACAGCCCCCTCTTTTACAGCACTAAAAATCGAGCCAAAATCTGCAACAATATCACCATTTATAACACTATAAACATACTCTTTGAAAGAGCGCGATTGAAACACACCAATATCATCACCAATAACATCAAGTTCACTATCCAGTTTAGAAAAATCTAATTCCTCAACTTGCGCATTTGTTTCAACTCCAAACTGTTTTTCAATCTCTTCATCACTTACATAGGCTTCATTTTCAGCAAAACAAGCAACCTGTTCTGATTGGTTTAATACTGCAAAAACCACCACAATGGCAAGCAATAATATTGCAAATTTAACACATTGTTTTAATATTTTGCTATTATTTTTAATAATTAATTTATTTTTTGCACTTTTCATTGTATTAAATTTAACACCATAACAAGCAAATTCTTAATGCTTGAAATGCTAAAACCCAAAATTACAATCTTCCCTGCAAGAATAATTTTATCGCTTAAAAAATTGTTTCCAGTGTCGCTTGCAAGGCTTGAACAGAACTCAGTTAAATAACCAATCCCCAACACCTTTAAGGCAGGCACGATGATTGATGAACCCACTTTAAGATTTGTGCTGAAGTTGAAAAAATTGTCTATAACATCTTTTGCACTGTTAATTGCAAGTAAGCTTATAATTAACCCACCGCTCAAATTTATCAGTGCAGATATTTCTGGCATATTTTTTTTGAGCGACAGACTCAATATTATTGTGACTAATGCTGTTCCAATAACTTTATATATCATCGTTCCCTAATAGAGCATAAATAGAGATTTTATTGTTGAAAATAGTTCACTAATCATTGAAAGAACCATAACCAAAACAATAACCAGCCCAGCAAGAGTTGCAAGAGTTGCGATTTCACTTTTCCCGTTATGACTTAAAATTTGTGAGATAACCGCCGTTAAAATCCCTATCGCACCAATCTTAAACAAAATGTCTACGCTCATATATTTCCCCTAAAATATCAGTATTGCAATTGCCAGCCCAACACACCCAGAAATCTTTATTATCGACCTGCCATTTTTTGCGTATTTTGTGTTTGCTTGCTCAAAGCAATTTTGAAAAACAGCCTTATAGTTGCAAACGTTTTGCTGCTCTGTTTCTGCATCATTTTTTCCTAGCCCGTGCAAAAACGTTTCAATGGTTTTTCTTTCATTATCTGTTATGTATTCCGGTAAAAACACCCCACAATTCACCCCAGTATTAAGTTTTTCACAAAAACTTGATATGGTTTTTGCATAGTCGCCTTTATGATTTGTTATTGAGGTTTCAAGAACAACGGGCAGTTTATTCTGCAAAAACGATAAATTTAATGATAATTTGCTACACAAATTGACCATTTCTTTGAAATATTCTGCGTGGTCTTTCAATCTGCTTGAAAAAAGGTATCCAATATAGCCACATAAAAAGACAATTGCACCACACAAAACAACCATTAAAACTCTCCACTTTTATAGACTATTTCTAAGCTTGCATTGTATATTGCCTCATATGTTCCAGGCCCGTTTCTAGAAGAAAGAACAATTATCCTTTCAAAGGCCTTTTGATCCAATAGCATTTTCAAATCGCTTCTGCTTTTTGCATCAACAATACTGCCAGAGTGTGCCGTTGCGATAACGCTCACACCACTTCGTATGGCCTTAATTATGGCGCAGGCATCTTCTTCGTTCATTATTTCATCACAGATAATCAAATCTGGTTTAAGCGTTCGTATTCCTTGCTCAAAAACGTATTTTTTTGTTGCTCCACTAATTACGTCTGCTGTTTGTCCAACCCCAAGCGAGATCTTACCATTGGCACTATTGGCAATTTCATAACGCTCATCACAAATGAGAATGTTAACCACCTTGCTCATTTGGCCAATCGAGTTTGCTAAATCTCGCAAAAATGTAGTCTTCCCTGCGCCCGGCGGAGCAAGAATTAAAGCACTTTTGATTCCACCATTTGCAATAAAAGTTAAAGCTGTGTGGGCGCAATTTTTGATTTCGTGTGGAATACGAATGTTAATGCTTGAAATGTTTTTTATGGTTTTGGTTTCGCCACTGCTTGTTAAGATATGCTCGCCTGCAACTCCAATCCTGATTCCACCATCACACGTTAAAAACCCTTGACATATCTGGTTATTAACCGCATACAAAGAATTTTCGCTGGCAGACAGCAAAACATACTCTATGTCTTTTGAAGAGCAAATGATATTTTGTGAGGTTTTAATATTCTTAACAAAATACATTTTTCCGCCAAAATTGATTGCAAGGGGCTTGTTTTCGCGCAAGCGTAATTCATATACATTCTGCAGATTAAACGCACTTGAAACGGCCTCATATATGTTTGGTGGCAAAAGGCGTGAAAGCATTTCCATTCTCCTCCCTTAAAACTATGCTGATTGTGGCAAATTATTGAATAACTTTGCTTAAAAACCCCATGCAAATTTTGTCAATTTTTGCAAGCAACAAAAAAAGAGGCAAATGCCCCTTAATTTTTTTATTTAGTCTTCTATTTTTTCGTGCTGGTATTTTTGATAGCATTCATAGCACATTGCCTCGTATTTTTCATCTCCACCAATTTGAATTTCCTCACCAGTTGTTACAACCAGCCCATCAACAACTCGTGCGTTTAGCGTTGCTCTATTTCCACAACGACAAACAGCACCAAATTCTTGAACATCTTCAGCAATTTCCAAAAGGCGTTTACTTCCCTCAAAAAGTTCGCTTTTGAAGTTGGTTTTGAGGCCATAACAAATAACCACAATATCTTTTAAGGTTAATTGTTTGAGTTCGTCAATTTGCTGTTTTGTGCAGAATTGCGCTTCATCAATTATAACAACATCTGCTCCGCCATTATCTTGAACAAACTGAACAAGGTTTTGCGCTCTATCAAACACCAAACACTCAGCGGATAGCCCTATGCGAGATGAAATGATATCTTTGCCGTCACGAGTGTCTATGCTTGGTTTTGCAAGCAACACATTGTGGCCCTTTTGGCGATAATTAAATGCCGTCATAAGAGCCTGAGCGCTCTTACTGCTCCCCATTGTTCCACATTTGAAATATAAATTTTTCATAAGTTTCCCTCGTAATTAAGTATAACACAGAAAAGCAATTTTCACAAGAAAAAACACCCCAACTATAAGTTAGAGTGCTGTTTGGTTAACTATTAAACACGGCTCATATATGTTCCAGTTCTTGTGTCAACCCTGATTTTTTCACCATTGTTAACAAAAAGTGGAACCTGAATTACAAGCCCGGTTTCAAGAGTTGCTGGTTTGTTACCTGCCTTGCTAGTATCACCTTGGATACCTGGTTCACATTCAACAATTGTCAGTTCAACAAAGTTTGGTGGTTCAACACTGAACGCTTCGCCTTTATAGAACTGAACAGTTGCTGGCATATTCTCAGTTATATACTGCAATGCATCTTCAACTTGGTCTTGATTAAGTGGAACTTGCTCGTATGTTTCGTTGTCCATAAAGTAGTAAAGCCCAGAATCATTATAGAGATATGTCATTTCCTTGCGATCAATATGCGCTTTTTCAAGTTTTTCAACTGGGTTGAAAGTTCTTTCAATAACCTGACCTGTTACGATATTTTTAAGTTTAGTTCTAACGAATGCTGCGCCTTTTCCTGGCTTAACGTGCAAAAAGTCAACAACAATGTAGATTTTGCCCTCCATTTCAAAGGTTACGCCCTTTCTTAAATCGCCTGCTGTTATCATAAATCCTCCAAAAGTTTAATTTTACTATGTTAGTATAACATATGAATAAGTTTTTGAAAAGTGTTTTTCTTCAATTTCTCATCAAAAACATTGTCTTTCTATTGCTTGAAATACTCATCGCTCATTGTTTTGCTGTCTTCCGTTTGGTGTCCGTGCGATTCGCATATAATTCGCCCATCTGTTCCGCACTTTTTTAATGCCTTAATAAGTTCAACATAATCAGGTCCAAAATCTTCTTCTGTGTCAAAATTAAGATGGCAAATTTCTCCCTTTTCTCCAAACCTTATTCTTGAAAAATGCGCATGGATAAGATTTCCACGCTCACCAAGCCTGTTTTTGAATTGGTTTAAGATGTTCTCATAGTCTGCGCTGGTTTTAATTGACCCAAGCGTAAACGCGTTTATGTGCCCAAAATCAAGCGTCGGAATAATATGCTCGTCAAGCGTGCAAAGTTCCACAACCTCGCTTACCGTTCCAATTTGGCCGTGTTTACCCATTGTTTCTGGGCAAAGATAGATGCCTTCAAGCAGGCCCTGACTATTTAACAAATCAACCAATTCCCTCATACGATTCTTGGTGTTTGCAAAAGCAACGTCCCTTGATTGTTTGGTAAGGCTACCCGGATGGAAAACCAATCTGTCTGCACCCATTGCACGCATTATCCCTATTGAAGAAATGATATAGCCAAAACTTTTTTCCGCCTTTTCATCTTCTGGGGTTGCGAGGTTGATAAAATATGGAGCGTGAACACTGAGGCTTATACCATATTTTTTGAATTCTTCCCCGATCTCCCTGGCTTTATCTCTATGAAGATTAATGCCATGCGTTAATGGATATTCAAAAGTTTTAAGGCCAAGTTTATTCAAAAACGCAGGAACTTTCATAATGTCTATACCCTGCTCATCCATAAGCTCGCATCTGCCTGCTGGGCCAAACTCAATCATCTTTTTCTCCTTCTAAAGCAAAAACGCCTTAACTTTAATTCTTCCATTGTCTATATCTGCAATCCCATAAATTTCATCTTTTGGGGTTAAAATGACAATATTTTGGGCTGATTTATTGCCATCAACTTTAACAACCTTTCCGCAAAGCAAATCACCGGTTTGCGCCTCATTAAGTTGAACCGTATTGAGCCCCTCAAGAACGTCGTGCAGGGAAATGATATTCTTTTCAGGGTTTGTTAATATTTCATCCAAACTCTTGCTATCTTCTAAGGCAAATTTACCTGCTTTTGTTCGGTTTATCTCTGTTGTTGTTGCCAAAGTTTTAAGCGTGTGTGCTATATCCCTCACAACGCTTCTGACATATGTTCCCGCTGAACAGCTCATCTTGAAAGATGCTTCGTCATTTCCAAAAGATAAAAGTTCAAGACTGACAACTTCAATTTCTTTTGGCGCAAGGTTAACACTCTCGCCTTTTCTTGCTAAGTCATATGCCCTTTTGCCATTTACCTTCTTTGCACTATATTGCGGTGGAACTTGAAGTTGCTTGCCAACAAAACTTGGCAAAATTGCTTCAATTTCTGCCCTGTTTGGAATTTTATTGTTTGTTTCAACTATTTGCCCATCGGCATCAAGCGTGTCGGTTTCCACGCCAAATTTTGCAGAAAAAACGTATTCTTTGTTTTTTTCAAGAAACAGGTCAAACAATCTAGTTGCTTTGCCAACAGCAACAAGCAAAACGCCGGTTGCCATTGGATCAAGGGTCCCAAGATGCCCAACTTTTTCTTTTGTTAGGTGTTTTATCTTGGCAACAACGCTTGAACTGTTCACACCCTTTCCTTTGTTTATATTAAAAATGCCAACCATTAAATCTTAACAACCTCTAAAACTTTTTTAGATGCATTCTCAAGGGTGTCATAAATTCGGCAACCAGAAGCATGCATATGCCCGCCACCGCCAAATTTTTCAGCAAAAACTGAACAATCAATGTCGCCTTTGCTTCTTAAAGAAACATAGCAGGTTTCTGGCTCTCCCTCGGTTATTTCAATAACAACCATAACCTCTTTGATGCTGGTTGCAATTTCAAGAACTGATTTGGTGTCTATCATGTTAACGCCACATTTTGCCAAATCTGCATTGCTTATTTTGATTAGTGCAATTCGCTTGTTATCATAGAACTCAATGGTGTTATACACCATCTTTTTCAATTCAAAAATATTCATTGAAACATCTGAAAACAAATTGCGAGTGAAATACTCAAGATTTTTTTGGCTTATTTCAAGAAGTTTACCCGCTTTTGCAAATGTTGCTGGGGTTGCCGAGTTATAAAACAAGTTGCCAGTGTCTGTAAGCAGCCCCGTAAAAAGGTCTTCGGCCATAACCGGAGACAATTCTATGCCGTTTTCATCAAACAAATCATAAACGACTTCACATGCGCTTGAATATGCTTCCTTAACGTAATTTAGAGCACCAAACATTGCATTTCCGGCATGATGGTCAATATTAATAATTTTTTTATAGTTTTTGAACTTAAACTTATTTCTTCCAACCCTGTCAGCATCTATGCAGTCAACAACGATTGCCAAATCGCCTTTGAAAAAAACGTTATTATTTATATTGCCAATGTTGCTCATAAACAGCAAATGATTGGGCATTTCACTATCAATTGCAACACAAACTTCTTTCCCATGATTTTTGCAGAATTCAAAAAGTGCAAGGGACGAACCCACTGCATCGCCATCAGTTTTGATATGCGAGAATATGGTTATCTTGCTTGCACTTAAAATTTCTTCAATAACTTTATTCATCTTTTCCCTCATTTATTTGTTTTATCAGCCTGTTGATATTTTGGCTGTATTCAAGCGAATCGTCAAGAATGAAAACCAAATCTGGAACAATTCGCAAGATAACCTTATGCGCAAGCTCCTTTCTAATGAAGCCCTTTGCATTGTTAAGAATTGCCATTATTCTATCTTGAAACTGGGTGTTGCCCAAAATGCCGATATAAACTTTTGAAACATAAAGATCGTTGCTTGTTTCAACACGCTGAACTGAAATTATAACATTTTCTAGTTCTGGGTTGTTAAGTTCACTTATTATCCCCGAAAGCGACCTTTGAATTTCGCTATTAATTTTTGCCATTCTAACATTATTTGGCATTGTTTTTCTCCTTAAATTCTTTCTAGGCTATATGCTTCAATGATGTCACCAACTTGAAGGTCAGTAAAGTTTTCAAATGTAACGCCAAAATCAAATCCGGCAAGAACTTCTTTAACTTCATTTTTCTCTCTTTGAAGGCTGTTAACTGCCCCATCAAATATAATGGCATCCTTTCTGAGAATTCTTGCTTTGCTTGTCTTTGTGATCTTTCCGTCAAGCATATGAGAGCCCGCAATAATTCCAACCTTGCTTGCCTTAAATAATTGCCTCACTTCGGCATGGCCTGAAACAACTTCTTGATATTTTGGAGTTTTGAGTTTTTCAATTTCTTTGGTTACGAACTCAATCGCCTCGTAAATTATCTTATAGAACTTGATGTCAACTTTATATTTTTCAGCCAAAAGTTTCGCCTTGAAATCTGGCTTAACGTTGAACCCAATGATAACGGCGTGTGATGCCTGAGCAAGCATAACATCGTTTTCATTGATAGCACCAACGCCACCATGAATGCATCTTACTTTAACTTCATCATTTGCAACATCACTAAGAGTGTATTTAAGCGCTTCAACCGTTCCCGCAACATCTCCCTTGATGATAACATTATAGTCCTTAAAGTTGCTTTCAGTTATCTTGTTCATCAAAGAATCAACTGATAAATCTGCCTTTTTGATAAGTCCCATACGCTCTTTTTCAATTCTTTCGGCAATAACTTGTTTGCTGAGTTTTTCATCAACAACATATAGTGAGTCGCCAGCATTTGGAACGCCCGTGAGTCCAAGAATTGAAACAGGGATTGAAGGGCCTGCTTCTTTGATTTGCTTACCCTTATCGTTGGTCATTGCTCTAACCTTTCCTGAGCATGTTCCAACCAAAACATAGTCGCCAACATGCAAAGTTCCATTTTGAACCAAAACGGTTGCAACGCTACCCATACCCTTATCTAGTTTTGCTTCAATGATTGAACCGCTAGCCGGTCTGTTAGGGTTTGCCTTGAGTTCTTGATAATCACTTACAAACAAGAGCATTTCAAGCAATTTATCGATTCCCTCTCCGGTTTTAGCCGAAATTGGAAGCATAATTGCATCTCCGCCCCATTCTTCTGGAACAACGTCATGTTCCGTGAGTTGTTGCTTGATTTTTTCAACATTGGCTGTTGGTGTGTCAATCTTATTGATTGCAACAATCATAGGAACTTTTGCTTCTTTAATATGTTTGATTGCTTCTATTGTTTGAGGCATAACACCATCATCAGCAGCAACAACCAAAATTGCAATATCTGTTAAGTTTGCCCCGCGTTTCCTCATGGCAGTAAATGCTGCGTGGCCCGGAGTGTCTATGAAAGTTATTGTTTGGCCGCTAACAGAAATTGTGTAAGCTCCGATGTGCTGGGTTATTCCGCCAGCCTCTCCGCTTGTTATGTTGGTTTTTCGGATATAGTCAAGAAGGCTGGTTTTACCATGGTCAACGTGGCCCATAACCGTAATGACTGGTGGGCGTTTTACCATGTTTTCATCCTTCTCATTTTCGGCTTTGTGTTGCTCAGCCATCTGCTCTTCAAATGTGAGCTCATGTTTCTTTTCAAGAGTAACACCAAGTTCGGTACAGATCAGTTCTGCACTATCAAAATCTATTGATGAGTTGATATTAACGTTCATGCCAAGCATCAAGAATTTGCTCATGATTTCAGCAACCGAACGTCCTGTTTTTTCAGCAAGGAGCTTAACCGTTAAGTTGTCTGTTGTTATAACTGCGTGGTCAATCCTTGGGGCAATTACTGTTTGGGTTTCTTTCGTTTTCTTAGAACGCCTCTTCCCGCCAGCAACATAGCCATCATCAACAAGGCTTTCATCTTCAACATATCCGCGCATAACAAGGGCTTTTTTGTTCATTGCCTTTTTGTCTTCGCCGTGATCAAACGTCTTTTTCTTTGGTGCAGAAGCCTTAATGTCTTTTTTGATTAATGTTGAAGCGTCATAGGTTTCAACAGGCCTATTCTTAGCGCCCGTTCCAGATGGTCTTGGCCCAAATGGCTTTTGCCCGTCTTTATTAAACCTTGCATTCTTGTCAAAAGGCCTATTTGTGCCGTTTTGTCTTTGACCATTTTGTGCAAAACTTCCGCCTGGTCTTCTTTGGTCATCAAACACACGCGTTTTTGTCGCATTTGAATGTTGCCCCTTAAAAGATGCTGGTTTTTCAGGGGCTTGCGCAGTTTCTTCGGCCTTTTTAGCCTTTACTTTTTTCTCTTCTTGAAGCTTTTGTTCATCTTGGGCTTGCTTTTTGAGTTGTGCCTCTTTTTCAAGTTCAGCAGCCCTTAGTTGCGTTTGTTTTTGTCTTATGGCAGAAACATACTTCTCAACTGTGGTTTTTGCCTTTTTTATGTTCAACAAAAGAGATGAAATCGCATTTGATTTCAACTGTTCTTGAACGCTTTTGATTGCTTCAAGGCTCATCTTATCTTTGTTTTCATTATTACTCAACTATATTTCCTCCATCTTCTCCAGACAAAATTTTATTGCAAGCAGATGCCAACTCTTTGTTCGTTATGGCAAAGGCCATTGCACCATTTGTTATATCGGTTAAGTTTGCCACTTTGCGTATGATTGAGCCATCAAACTTATTATATAGTTTTCTGCAAGAATTCTCGCCCAACACCTCATCAACAAGGATTATGGCAACCTTGCGCGCTTTTAGAATATTATCAACACCCAAGGCAAATTCTCCACTCTTTATGGCAAAACCAATATAGGTTTTTATTTTATTCTGCATTAAATTCTTCCTTTAATTTTTCATAAACTTCGTTTGGAACATTTTCTTTGAATGCTCGGTTAAGCGCCCTAGATTTGACGCATTTATTCAAACATTCAACACTATTACAGATATATGCACCTCTCCCACTAGCCTTCCCAGTTCTATCAACTGAAACGCCATCAGGGTTCTTAACAATTCTTATGAGATCTTTTTTATCTTTCATTTCTCTGCAAGCAATGCAAGTTCTTTGTGGCTCTTTTTTTGTTCCAACCATATT
Source organism: Clostridia bacterium (assembly GCA_017444895.1). Classification (GTDB taxonomy): domain Bacteria; phylum Bacillota; class Clostridia; order Christensenellales; family UBA1242; genus UMGS2070. The sequence goes on along the minus strand of JAFSVR010000017.1, from coordinate 32,396 downwards.
TGCTCCTTATTCATCAAGGTTTGTGAAAAGTGAATCTGCATCATCAGCGTCTGTTTCAACGTTGAAGTTGCCTGTATCTACGTCTTCTTGCTTCTTTGAAGCGCTTTCGCTCTTAACGTCTATCTTCCAACCAGTAAGTTTTGCTGCAAGCCTAACGTTTTGTCCGCTCTTACCGATTGCAAGAGATAGCTTATCGTCTGGAACAACAACCTTGCTTGCCTTCAAAACCTCATCAATTTCAACGCTGATTACCTTTGCTGGGCTAAGCGCACGTGCAATATATTCAAATGGATCGTCTGACCAAATGATAATATCAACTTTTTCTCCGCCTAGTTCGCTTACAATGCTGTTAACTCTTACGCCTCTGTTTCCAACACATGCGCCAAGAGGGTCAACATTAGCATCGTTTGATGAAATTGAAAGTTTTGTTCTATATCCTGCTTCACGAACAATGTTCTTGATTTCAACAACGCCAGAAGCAATTTCTGGAACTTCGCTCTCAAAAAGACGCCTTACAAAATTTGGTGTTGAACGAGAAATGATTGCCTGAACGCCGTGGATTGTTTCTCTGAGTTTCTTAACATAAACCTTAATTCTTGCGCCAACTTCATATTTTTCATTTGGAATTTGGTCAGAGCCCATCATAACGCCCTCAATGGTCGTTCCGCTGAGTTCAACATAAACAGTGTCTGCGTCAACACGCCTTACCGTTCCTGTCATTATGGTGTCAACCTTGCTTTCAAGTTCGCCAAAAGCAAGGCTTCTTTCAGCCTCTCTGAGCTTTTGAACAATAACTTGTTTTGCGGTTCCTGCGGCAATACGTCCAAAATCTTTTGGGGTTATCTCCTCGCTGATTGAATCGCCAATCTTTGCACTCTTTTTTATTTTTTGAGCGTCTTCAAGGCTGATTTCACAATCTGGATCACTAACCTCTTCGCAAACAACCCTATAAGCATAAACCTTGATTGTTGCTTTTTCTGGGTTGAGTTTAACCTCAACCTTTCTTGCTTCGCCAAAATTCTTTTTATAAGCGGCAACTAATGCTGATTCCAGTGTTTCAATGAAAAACTCCTTTTTTATTCCCTTTTGCTCTTCAAGAGCTTCTAATGCATCGAAAAAATCTTTACTTACCATTTCTTTCTCCTCGTTAAATTTTTTTCTTAAAACTCAATATATTTGCAGAGTTTTGCAATTTGTTCACGTTTAAGTTCATAGGTCTTATCTTCACCCATAAGAGTTATGCTTTCATCATCAAACTTTTCCAGCTTCCCAACGAAATTCTTTTTTGCACCAATTTTAACAAACGTTGTTGCTTCAAGAATTTCCCCAAGGTTGCGATTTAAGTCTGCATCGGTTTTGATTGGCCTATCTAATCCTGGGCTTGAAACATTAAGAATATATCCCTCGCCGCTTGTTGGATCAAGTTCATCAAGGGGAGCATCAATCGCTTCGTGAACGGCAACACAATCATCAAGACTAACCCCGCCCTTTTTATCGATATAAACGGTTAAGTTCATTCCGTTTTGCTTCTTTCCAAACTCAACTTCAACGATGTCATAGCCAAGTTTGTTTACAATTGGTTCGATGAATTCTTGAACCTTTTGTGTTACATTTTTCTGCATTTTGCCCCCTTTCAAAAACCTAGGAGTGGCCTGCGCCACTCCTAGTTAAGCATAATTCTGCTTAAAGTATAAAACAAATATTTCCAAATTGCAAGTATTTATATAAAAATATATAAACTTATTGCCATTTTTTGCCTAAAAAGTTCTAAACTTTGCCATTTTCATCAATGTATTTGGCAAGTTTGATAAACACCTCAGCAGTTGCAATTGCATCATATACCGCCCTATGTGCGTTGTCCAGGAGAACCCCAAGGCTATCAGCTATTGTTTTAAGTTTATAGTTTTTGACCCCCTTAACGTTTTTTGTTGCAAGTTTTAAGGCATCAATTTGCGGATTATCAAAGTTGTATCCTGCTTTTGTTCCATAAGTGCTAATGAAACTATAATCAAATGCAATATTATATGCAACCAGTGTTGAATTGCGTGTGAACTTATAAAAATCAGCAAGCGCATCTTCATAAACTGGTGCATCTTTAACATCATCATCAGTTATTCCATGAATGAGTGTGCTGTCATCTGCAATATGTTCTTTCGGATTAACAAACGTTTCAAACTTCTCAATTATTTTGCCGTTGTGAATTTTTACTGCACCAATTTCAATTATCTTGCAGTCTATGGCAGATAGCCCCGTTGTTTCAAGGTCAAAAACAACAACATCATGGTCTTTCAAATATGGAGCAACGTCATCAAGATTTCCGCTTAAAACACTGAACAAATCAACTTGTTTTTCATCAACATATGGTTCTGGAAAGCAACACCTATAATGTTCTGGCTCAGTTTTCCAAACAACTGGTTCCTTAAAATTCTTTGGCAAGATGCAGAGACTGATATTTTTTGTTTTGATACAAACACCACCTGCAAACTTATCCTCTTCAACAACCCCGCTTAAAACAACCTCGCTTCCATCAGCAAGTTTTTCTGCACCAGCGATTGTGGTCTTTGTTGAAAAGTATATGCATTTAATTTCGCCAGAAAAATCTTCAACACTGAACTTATAGTATTTTTTTTCGTATGGAACTGGTGCTTCTTCCCCGTCTTGTGAAGTGTCTGCTTGCTCCGGCTGTTCTATCACATCTTCTTTTTTATCTTTTTTTGATTTGATTTTGTCGCTTTTAAGGAATTTTATTTTCCCACAAACCACGACATCTTCGCCAACTTTGGCAAGCGCATCACGAATATAAATTGGCTTTTGCATTATCTTTTCACCACACAATGCATTAACTTCATCAACATCTATTTCGTGTTTAACAATGGTTGACTCAACAAAAAACTCTTCTTCAGTTTCTTCAATTTTCCCAACCTCATCGCTAAGATCACACTTAACAACAAAATCACTTAAAAATCGTTCTTTAAGTTTTTCAGCGATTACGCTTTCAACATTTTTGTTCTTAGCGTATTCACTAAGTTGAGAATTGATATTGATGACAACTAAATGTCCATTTTCTTCATCAAATGAACCATAGGAATAAACAAGCGCTGGAAACTCATGGGCAATTATGCTTTTTACGGCGTCCTCAACAACTTCACTGGTTATAAAATTCTTAACAAATTTGATGTTATAAACAAATCCGGCTGGAAGCTGTTTCAAGGCAAAAAGCGTCAATTCCTGACGCTTTTCTTTCCTTAAAATTGACCCATCTTTATATGTTATTTCAAGCGTGCAAGTTTCCCCGCTTAGGCTTGCTGAACGCAAGGCAAAATCAAACTCGCCGTTTGTGTATTCGTTAAGTGATTGTGTTATCGCATCAATTTCCATATTGTCCTTCTTTTGTTATGCTATTATTTTGGAATTTTTACTTCACAAAAAATATGTGGTAAATATCAAGGAATAAAACGAGAGCGAGAAGTAGAATCAAGCCAACCGTGTGGATATATCCCTCAATTTTTCTTGGAACAGGTTTCCTAAATATCATCTCTATCAAGATGAACACGGCCCTTGCCCCATCAAGCGCCGGAATTGGCAAAACGTTGAAAATGGCAAGGTTGAGCGAAAGCAATGGGAAAAGCATTAAAAATTGTGTGAAGCCCATGGCGCTGATTTGAGCCATTTGGCCAATCGCCGTAACCGTTCCCCCAAGGTCTTTGAGCCCCGTTGCGCCAGTAAAGATTCCTGCAAGCGCTGAAAGGATAACTGAGCAAATATAGAACGCAAATGGCCAAGCCTTAACAAGAGATTCAAAGAATCCATAGTTCTGCGCAAGGCTAGTATAAACGATCCCCGCACCAACGCCTTCAGTTGCAAGGCTGATATTTGCAAGTTCAATTAGTTTTTTATCAGCATCATCTGAGCCATAATCAACAAGATTCCCATTGGCATCTTTATAGAAGAATTTGCCCATTGGCACAGTTGAAAGCAATTGCGCCTTGCCCTCTGCGTCTGTTTCAACAGCAAGCCCCCTGATTAGCAATGCAAAATCTTCTTCGCTGATGGCATTTCCACCAACATCATAAATATCATCCTTGATTCCAGCAAAGTTGCCAACATAATAGAATGCACCATATTTTTCATTTGAATATTCAATATCAATAATTTTGCCATCTCTTTCAATGGTTAAGGTATATGTTTCGCCCTCTTTGAAGCGTGCGATTTCATCATTAAGATGCCTATAAATCTCAAGGTTTTTGCCGTTCACACCTCTGATAATGTCATTAACTTCAAGGCGTGTGTTGCCAGGAGCAACCGTATACACCTTTGGAACAGCATACCCGCTCACCATCAAAAAAATGGCGCTCATTATGATTGCAAATAGGAAGTTGAAAAGAACACCAGAAAGCGTTACAATCAACCTTTTCCATGGCTTTTGGTTATTAAAAGCATCTGGTGAGGGGTTATCTTCATCTTCCCCCTCAAAAGCACAATATCCACCAAGAGGAAGAAGCCTTATTGAAAAAACCTCTCCGTTTTTCTTGGTTTTCTTATATATGGCTTTCCCAAAGCCTATTGAAAACTCATTAATCTTGAAACCCAAAAGTTTTCCGGCTGAATAATGCCCAAACTCATGAACAGTGATTAAAACTAACAGAATAATGATAGCAACTATGATATATAGAATTGTTGAAAGCATAATTATCTCCTTAATTATTAAACAAGAATTGCAAAACAAAGATAAACAACGGCACCGGCGAACATAAGGCCATCTAGCCTATCCATGAATCCCCCATGGCCTGGAAAAATATTGCCAAAATCTTTTATGCCAATCTTTCTTTTGAAGGCGCTGGCAAAAAGATCGCCAACTTGGGTTGCAAGGCTTCCGATGACGCCAATTATTGCCATAACCGCAATGGCAACTGCTAGGTTTGTTCCAAGCCCGCCTAGCCAACCCAAATGATAGAAGAACAAGAAGCCTAGCCCGCCAACAATAAGCCCCCCAACAACTCCAAACACTGAGCCAACAATGCTCTTCTTTGGTGAAATTTCTGGGGCAAGTTTGTGGGTTGAATTCTTGCCAAGCATAACGCCAAAACAATATGCAAAAACATCTGTCATCATTGCAACAGCAAATGTCAAGATTATTGCGATAAATGAAAGGTTTTGCTCCAAGGCATTAAGTCCAAAAAGCAAAGACAATATACTCACAGGATATGCACAAATAAACAACGTTGTTTTTGTTATTCCAAAGCGCCTTTCATTTTCTTCATCAAATGTTGTTGGAGTTGTTCTATTCCTAAGTTTGCTGTTGATAATCAGCTCAAATATTACAGAATATATAGCCAAAGCCAGCCACCCAGCAAGAATATAAACAAACGGATTGTTTGTGAATTTGAATGACAAGAATGCAACGATTGGAAGCAACAACAATGGCAGTTTGAAAAAATGTTTTCCCGCCACCTTAAAAGCAAAGCACATTTCAATCACACTTGCATATATCAAAACAAAAACAAATGCATCAAAAAAGTATGCGCTAACGAGTTTTAGCGCAACACACCCCGCCGTTAAAAGCAGGATAACAAAACTTGTTAAAGTTCTTTTTAGCACTTATTAGCCTCCAAATCTTCGGTTTCTGCGTTGAAACTCACGCACGCAGTTATCAACATCACTGGCTTCAAATGATGGCCAGTGTTTGTTTACAAAATACAATTCAGCATATGCCATATTGTATAGCAAGAACCCGCTTATTCTGTTTTCACCGCTAGTTCTCACAATCATATCAACATCTGGCATATCTTTGGTTGAAAGATATTGTTTGAAACTTTCTTCGGTTATGGAATCTGGATCAACCTTGTCTTTGACAATCTGTTGGGTTGCCCTGATAATATCATGTCTGCCACCATATGCAATAAGAAGATATATATTGCCGTTTTCGCCCTTGCTTGTTTTCTCTTCAACCGCTTCAAGGTTTTTGAGGGCGTCTGGACGAATCATTTCTCTATCTCCGCAAACATGAACTCTATAACCAGACTTAACTATATCATCAACATAGTTATAAACATCTCTGAAAAGGTCGAAAAGATATTTAACCTCTTCATCGCTTCTTTTGAAATTTTCTGTTGAAAAGCAATAGAACGAAAGATTTTTTATCCCCAATTCTTTTGCACGCCTGACAACTCTTTTGAGGGCTTCAACACCTTCCCTGTGCCCTAGCAGTGTTGGAAGGCCTCTTGACCTTGCCCAACGCCTATTTCCGTCCATAATAAAAGCAAGATGGTTTGGGAGATGCTCCATGTCAATCTTTGCACTTTTCTTTTTGAAAATACTGAAAATGCCCATTATCTTATTGTCCCCTTAAATTATACACAAAAACAAGCTAAACTTGCATAATCTCAACTTCTTTTGCTTGCATAAGTTTATCTAGTTCATCTGTTGCTTGATCAAGCTTCTTTTGAATATCTTTTTCATAAGATGCTTGTTCATCTTCGGTTATGACGCTATCTTTTTTCAGCTTTTTGATTTCTTCCATTGCATCACGCCTTACATTTCGGCAAATAACCTTGCTGTCTTCAAGAAGTTTTCTTGTTTGTTTAACAAGCTCCTTTCTTCTTTCCTCAGTCAGTTGAGGGAAGGCCAAACGAATAACTCTTCCATCATCGCTTGGGGTTATGCCAATATCGCTTGCCATTATTTCTTTTGAAATAGCCTTAACAAGGCTGGTATCCCAAGGGGCAATAACCAAAACCCTTGCGTCTTGAACGCTGATGTTTGCGATATGAACAATTGGGGTTGGTGCACCATAATAATCAACCATGATTTTATCAAGAACGTGTGGGTTTGCCCTTCCCGCCCTGACATTATTAAGCTCACCCTTGAAATGCTCCATTTGCTTTTCAAAGCCAATCTCCATATTCATAAAAATTTCTTCAACTTGTTCGTTCATAAATATAATTTTCTCCTTGCTTTAGTCTTTTATAATATACTAAAAATTCTTAAGATTTCCAAACAATAATAGCCCAAAAAGCATTTTCTTTAATTTTTTACTACTTTATATTCGCAATAATTGGAAAATGCTGTTTCAAAACAACAACATCAAGTTCACCCTCAGGGCCCGCATTTCCATCTATGTCGCACCTATAAAATTTCTCGTGAGTTTCCCCACCAGTTGCTGAGAGCTTTTCAATTCGCTTAACAATGATATTCCTATTCTTCTCCGCTTTTCCGCTCAAAATTGAGCAAAATACGCCAAGACAAGCAAAAAAACCACATTTCTTAACAACAATCAAATCCCACTTCCCGTCTGTTATGCTGGCGTTAGTGTTGAGCTTTTTGAAACCACCAGCCTGCTTAGAGTTGAGGATATAATACATAAGCGTGTTTGCAGAAAACTCCTCACTTTCTGTTTTGTATACTATATTACACTCCTTCATCTTGAAGAAATCTTTAACACACTTGAAATAATAACCGAATATGCCAAGAAATTTCTTTGCCTTGGCGTTATAAACCGTAACCCCGTTAGAAAAATTCCCCGAGCCAACAGCGTTGATTGCATAGTTCTTTTCATTAACCCTGGCAACATCTATCATGGTAGGCTCGCTTTCTTTGAGCATTTTAACATACGCTTTAATGCTTTTCTTAATATTAAGGCTTGACGCAAAGTCGTTTGCCGTCCCGCAAGGATAAATGGCAAGTGGAACAATTTTATTTGCCCCAGCCAAAGAACGGATAATTGAACTTACTGTTCCATCCCCGCCCAAAACAACAACCAAAGTTTCTTGGCTGTTTTTTATAACCTTAACAGCGCTTTCATCTTGTTCTTTTGAAGAAGTTTGAAGCAAACTGCTCTTAACGCTAATTTGTTTTTCAATTTCATCAGCAAGTTTTAAGGCAACATCTCCCGCCTTGTTTTTCCCCGCCTTTTCATTGAAAATTATGTAACAATGGCTAATCTTCATATAATATTATTTTATCCGATAAACACGAAAATTGTCAAGCATTAAAAAAACGCCCACTAGGGCGCTAACTTGTGATTTATAAATCTCCTTCTCTAAAAAGCAACTTGCCTTTAAGGGCACGGACAGTTTTACGTATGTTTTTGCTTGAAAATATGGTATTCCCACTAACCAATATATTTGTTCCAAGTTTTCTTAAAACCTTGGCATTTTTAATATTAACGCCCCCATCAATTTCAATGAAAACATTTCGGCTCATCTCCCTTACCTCTGCAATTTTTTCAGCACTGCCAGGAATGAAGGTTTGCCCGCACGCACCAGGCTCAACACCCATAACATTAACAACGTCAACAAGGTTTGCCTGAAGAATGTCTTTAAGTTTGATTGCTGGAGTTTTTGGATTGATTGCAACGCCAGCAAGAACGTTCTTAGACTTTATTCTTTCAAGAACCCTTGGCAAGTCTTTGGTGTTTTCATAGTGAACGGTTAGAATATCTGCGCCTGCCTTTATATATTTATCCACCTCGCTATCTGGATTTTGAACCATAAGGTGAACATCAAGGAGCATTGTTGTTTGCCCTTTAACATAGTCAACAAGTTCTTCGTTGAACGTTTTGTTCTTGACGAACTTCCCATCCATAACATCAAGGTGCAGAATTTGGCACCCAGCCTTTTCAAGAACCCTGAGTGTTTTGCTCAGTTCTTCTCTATCCTGCCAATTTGTTGCAATAATTGATGGCGCAATTCTTATTATCTTGAACATTTGTTATCCCCCTTCCTTTTAGGCTTCTTATCATATACCTTACGCTTGCCTGAAAGGCGTGAATAGATTTTATAGAATCTATCAAAACGCTCTTTTGCAAGTTTTCCTTCACTTAGCGCACGAACAACTGCGCACTCGTCTTCCGTTTTATCAATATGATTGCACGACTTATACCTGCAACCATCTGCAAAAGAGTATATGTCTGTATAGAGCATCAAGAAGTCTTCTGCATTTTCCTCTTTTAAGTTTGCCACACAAAAACCTGGTGTGTCAACAATTAATGCCCCTTTAACTTCAAAAATGGAGCATGACGTTGTTGTGTTTTTACCCCTTAATCTATTTTTCGTTAATTCTTGTGTTTTAAGGGTGTTGCTTCCATCTATTGTGTTGATTAGTGCAGACTTCCCAACGCCAGATTGCCCTGCAAACGCCGTAACCTTATGTTCTAAAACCGCCTCAACCTCTTGGATTCCTTCGCCAGTTTTAGAACTGCACGTTAATATCTTAACACCGAGCGGACCATACTGCCTTGATATGTTTTTTGCATAAGCAACGTCTTGCAAATCACTTTTTGTTATGCAGATGATTGGTTCAATCTTGTTTTGATTGCAAATCATTATGAGTTTATCAACCAAAATCAAGTCGGCTGGTGGCTGAGTTGAAAGACAAATGAGCATTTGATCAATATTAGCAACACGTGGACGAACAAGAACATTCCTTCGCTCGTTAACCATTGTTATGACTTCTAGGTTTTCATCAAACTCAACATCATCACCAACAACAATGCCATTTTGCCCCTGCTTAATCTTCCCGCGGATTTCGCAAAGCACATTTCCCTTTGCGGTCTTGACCATTGCCTTGCCACTAACAAAGTTTATAACTTTTCCCTGCACTACTTTAATCCGTCCTTAATTACTCTACGCCTAAGTTGTCCGCAAGCGCCTTCAATGTCTGCGCCGAGTGTTCTTCGAGTTGTTGCAGAAACGCCCTCGTCATGAAGAGCCTTCCAAAACCTTGTTTCTTTTTCCTTTGAAAGAGGCTTGATTTTTGAGCTTCCTCCTGCGTTAACAGGAATAAGGTTAACATGGCAAGCAATGCCACGGGTTAACGCATGGAGTCTTAAGGCATCCTCATGTTTTGTGTTTTCTGGAAGCATAATGTATTCAAAAACAACTCTGCGGTGCGTTTTTTCATAATAGTATCTAACAGCGCTCATAAGTTCTTCAAGCGGATAAGCATTAGCAACTTTCATCAGTTTCTTGCGGGTTTCGTCTTCAGTTGCATGAAGGCTGATAGTCAGCGTTATTCCAAGGTTTTCATCAGTCAGTTTTTTTATCTTGTCAGCAAGCCCACTGGTTGAAAGAGAAATATTGCGTTGGCTTATATTGATACCGTTTGGTGCCGAAACGAGTTTGATAAACTTAACAACGTTATCATAGTTGTCAAGAGGCTCTCCGCTTCCCATCAAAACAATGTTGGTTACTTTTCTATCCGCAATTGTTCCACCAAGATGGCTATTAACACAAAGAACCTGCCCCAAAATTTCTCCGGCAGAAAGATTTCTAATTAAGCCGTCAATTCCCGAGGCACAAAAAGAACAACCCATTCTGCACCCAACTTGGGTTGAAACACAGAGCGTGTTGCCATATTTATATTTCATCAAAACACCTTCAATGAGTTCGCCATCGCTGAGTTTATAAAGGAACTTGATCGTTCCGTCTTGGCTCTTAAATTCTTTCAAAATTTCAACAGGCTTGCAAATATAACGCTTTTTAAGCTCTTCCCTTAAATCTGCAGGAAGGTTAAGCATTTCATCAAAGTCTTTGTAATTATTTATCCACTCAAAAATCTGCCCCAGCCTATATTTTTTAAGGTTCAGGGGCTCAAGTTCGGTTGCAATTTCATCAATGGTTAAATCTTGAATGATTTTCATTATTTATTTTGCAAACTCCTTAAAAGTCATTCCTTCGGTGAGTTTTCTGCCCGCCACCAAACTCTTTGCGTCACACTCTTTGCCATTTGGGAACTGAACACGCAAAAGTTCAATAACGCCAAAACCACAAGCAACAAACACACCATTTTTTGCACTTGTTGGGGCAATTATTTCACCTGCAACCGCCCCCTCTGGAACAACAATATCCTTTCTTTCTGTTGCGTTATACACTTTGATTTGATCATTGTCTAGAACTGCTCTAGCAACTGGGTTTGGATTGCACCCACGAATAAGGTTGACTATCTGTGTTGCGGTTTTGTTGAAGTTTATTGTTGCGCCAACTTTGGTTATCTTTGTTGTGAAAGTTGCCTCATTATGATGTTGTTTTGTTCTGCTGACAGTTCCTGTTTCAAACTGGTCAAGAGTTTTGATAAGCAATCTTGCACCAATAACTGAGAGCCTTTCGCTGAGTTCGCCGGCTGTTTCGCCGTCATAAATTGGTGTTGACTCAAAATTCAAAATATCCCCACTATCAAGGCCGGCCTCGGTTTGCATAATGGTGATTCCTGTTTCAGTTTCGCCATTTATTATGCAAGATTGAATTGGAGCTGCGCCTCTGTATTTTGGAAGGAGCGAGCCGTGAACATTGATGATGCCAAACTTTGGAATATCAATGACTTCTTGGCTTAATATTTGCCCATACGCACAGGTTACCATTATGTCTGGTTTAAGGGCTTTGAGTTCTCCAACCCCATCTCTTGAAATCTTATCAAAGCAATAAACCTTCAAACCGTTTTTCTCTGCAAAAACTATAACAGGACATGGTTTAAGTTTATGCCCTCTATCTGCCTCGCTGTCTGGCTGGGTTACAACCGCCAAAACCTCATGCTTGCTTTCTAGTATTGCCTTCAAACTTTCAATTGCGAACTCTGGCGAACCTAAAAAAACTATTTTCATATTTCCCTCGTTGTTTATCTCGTTCTATTTTTGTTTTGCTGCTTAACCCTGTCTATGAATAAAATACCATCAAGATGGTCACACTCATGGCAAATTGCCTTGGCTTCATATCCAATAAACTCTTCGGTTTTATGATTGCCGTTGCGGTCGTCAAATTCAACGGTAACCTTGTTTGGGCGCTTAACTTCATCCCAAATATTTGGCAAACTTAAACAGCCCTCTTCTTTTATCTTATTAACCCCGCTTTGTTTGGTTATAACTGGATTGACAAATTCTAGTAAGCGCTTGCCTGTGTTAACAACGCACACCCTTTTCATAACGCCAACCTGAATTGCCGAAAGCCCTGCACCTTTATAAAAAATCATTGTTTCATTAAGGTCAGAAAGCAGTTCAAAAAGATGGTCATCAAAAGCCGTTACTGGTTTGCTGACCTTTCTTAAAATCTCTTCATCTTTTGGATAAGTTAATATTCTTCTTACTGCCATTTTCTCTCCTTAATATTATAAAACATATTGTATTATATAGCAAATGAACTAAATATTCAATAGCTAACTCAAATTTTGTGGGTTTATTTCAATGAAACTGATAACATTTTGCGATTTGTTTTTGTCTAGTGTTTCAAACAAAAATTTCTTTATGGCCTTTTCTCCGTTTGGTTTAACACGCATTAAAATTTGATATCTGAATTTGTTTTGAATTCGCCCTATTGGCGATTTCATCACCCCGAGATAAACAAAATTCTCTTTATTGTCCTTTTGATAGTCTGTTATCTCGGTATAAATATCTTTTGTTTTTTCTCTAACCTCTTCTTCGTTTTCTCCACTAACGAGTATCCTAAAAATAGTTGCAAATGGCGGAAAGGCCGTAACCTCTCTGGCATTGGATTCCTTTTTATAGAACATTGGATAATCATAGTGCGAAGCCATGTTATAGATATAATGCCGTGGTGCATAAGTCTGCAAGATGATTTCGCCAGACTTATCTGCCCTTCCAGCACGCCCCGCAACCTGGGTTATAAGTTGAAAAGTGCGTTCGCAAGCCTTATAGGTTGATTGATGTAAACTCACATCTGCATCAATGATCCCAACCAGCGTTACGCCCGGAAAATCATGACCCTTTGCTATCATTTGAGTTCCAACCAAAATTTGAGCCTTTCCCTCCCTAAACTCGTTTAAGATTTTAAGGTGGCCATCTTTTGTTTGCGTGGTGTCGTTATCCATACGCAGAATCTTAACATTTGGAAAAAGCTCCTCAAGTTCTTGTTGAACTTTTTGTGTTCCAAGCAACCCCTGTTTGATGCTTTTGCTCCCACAATTTGGGCAAACATCAAAAACCTTATATCTATTTCCACAATAATGGCATTTAAGTGCGTTTTCAGCACGGTGGTAAACAAGGCTGACATCGCAATCCTTACATTTGGCAACCCAACCACACTCTTTGCACATCAAAAACGAAGCGTAGCCTCTGCGGTTGATAAACAGCATAGCCTGGTTTCCACTTTCAATTGTTCTTTCAAGAGCGCTGGTTAAATCTCTTGAAAAAACACCGCTGTTGCCCTCTCGCATTTCGCGTGACATATCAACAATTTTAAGAGGTGGCAAAGCTTTAGCATTAACCCTCTCTTTCATTTCAAGCAGTTTATATTCGCCCGTCATTGCCTTGTGATAACTTTCAAGGCTTGGTGTTGCGCTTCCAAGAACCAAGGTTGCGCCCTCGCTTTGAGCCCTGAATTGAGCAATTTCAATGGTATTGTATCTTGGGTTTGATTCTGAAACATATGAGCCATCATGTTCTTCATCAATGATGATAACGCCAAGGTTCTTAACTGGCGCAAATATGGCAGACCTTGCCCCAACAACAATCTTTGCTTCGCCAAACAAAATTCTCTTCCACTCATCAAAGCGCTCGCCAGCAGAAAGCCCACTATGCAAAATTGCAACACTTTCGCCAAACCTTGCTCTAAAATTTCCAAGAACCTGTGGCGTTAGGGATATCTCCGGAACTAGCATTATGGCTGTTTTTCCGTTGCTTATTTTGTCTTTTATGACATTCATATAAACCTCGGTTTTTCCGCTACCCGTAACCCCATGAAGCAGAAAAACACCGCTCTCGCTAGTTAGTCTTTCAATAACCATTTTTTGTGTTGGGGTTAATGTTATATTCTTATCAAGAATCTTCACGCCTTTATATGGGCTTCTCAAAACCACTTCTGGTTTTTCAACCAAAACGCCCTCTTTTTTCAGTTTTGAAAGAGCGCTTTGGCCAAATCTTTTTGCAAGTTTTGATTGCAACACTTTCCCCTCTTCCAAAACGGCATATATTGCCCCCTGTTGTTGAGTTGCATTGGCTTTAAGTTTTGAAAGATATTCTTTTGCTTTACTTTCATCATCAATGGTGAGACACACCGCCACCAAATCCTTAACTTTACCTAAACGCATCTCACTTGGCAAAAAGAGCCTAAAACTGTCTGCAAGCCCAATGTTATATTCCTCTTTCAGAAACGAGGCAACCTTGAATTGCTCTTCGCTGATAACTGGAATATCTTCAAGTTTATGTGAAATAGTTTTAAGTTTTGCGCTATCAACACGTGTTGTTTCATTAACGCTGATAACAATTCCTTCAATTTCTCGCTTGCCAAAAGGAACCATAACCCTGTTGCCCCGAGATATGGTTAAGCCATCTGGGATGATATAGTCAAAGACCTTATCAACCTGGCTTGAAGCAATATCAACTATAACACTTGCAAACACAATTTTTCTCCTATATGGATTATACAACAAAATTCCCCACAATCAAAATGATTAAAAAAAATAAAAAAATTTTCAAAATACTTGATTTTCACCCCTAGTGTTGTGGTATAATGGTTTTGTTTTAAGGAGATAATGTTTTTATGGCAATGATTGATCCACCAATTGAAAAGATTATTGAAATGGCTGAAAGCCGTTATGCACTCTGCACGGTTGTAACAAAGCGCGCAAAAGAACTTTTGCTTGAAAAACCAGAGTTTTTCAAAGAAAACATGAGAATCAAACCTCTTGAAGTCGCAAGCCAAGAGTTCTATGACGGCAAATACACAATCGTTAAATCCAGCCGTAAATAAATAATAAAAAAACACCACCCGCTTTTGCAGGTGGTTTTTTTATTAGATTAAACCATTGCAAGAAGTTCATCTTCGCTTATTGTGCTAATCCCAAGTTTTCTTGCTTTTTCAAGTTTGCTTCCGGCATCTTCCCCAACAACAACATAGTTTGTTGCCTTGCTGACGCTACTCATCACTTCTCCGCCGTTTTCTTCAATTATCTTGGTGGCCTCGTTGCGTGATAGGTGCGGAAGCGTTCCAGTTAAAACGAATTTTAAGCCTGCAAGTTTTTGACTGAGGGCGCTTTCATCTGCGCTTGCAACTTCAACCCCTATTTCTTTAAGGCTCTCTATTTCTTTGAGCATATTTTCATCACTGAAGAAGTGGCAGATATATGAAGCGGTTAAGTCGGCAATATCATTAAGTTCAACAAGCGTTTCTTTTGAAGCAGATTTCAAAGCTTCCAAAGTTTTGAACCTGCTGGCAAGTTGTTTGGCTGTTTTTTTGCCAATGTTGTCTATCCCAAGCGCATAAATAAACGCTGAAAGGCTTGGGTGCTTGCTATTATCAAGCCCTGCAAAGAAATTGTCTGTTTTCTTATCCTTGAACCCTTCAATATCCCTGATTTGTTCAGGAGTTATCTTATAAAGATCGCTGAAATGAGTGACGTTATATTTTTCGTGTAACGCTTCAATGGTTTTTCTTGAAAGCCCAACAATGTTCATTGCATCTCGGCTTGCATAGTGTGTTAGTCTTTCAATAATTTGCTTTTTGCACCCATTGTGGTTTGGACAATATATATCTGCATCAGTTTCAACAAGTGGCGCCCCACAAACCGGGCATTTTGTTGGCTGTTTGATTTCAACGCTATTATCATATTCCTCAGCAAGCCCCAAAATCTCTGGGATGACCTCGTTGCTACGCCTTATAAAAACCCTGCTGTTAATCTTAACCTTTTTGCGCAAAATGTCGTTATAGTTATTCATTGTTGCGCGCCTTATGGTTACGCCAGCAAGTTCAACCGGTTCAAGTTCAGCAACAGGGGTTATCTTTCCTGTCCTTCCAACCTGCCAAGTTACGTCATTAAGGATTGTGCTGACCTCTTCCGCCTCAAACTTGAAAGCAACAGAAGCCCTTGGGAACTTTTCGGTTGATCCGAGTTCTTCACGAATCTGCATTGAGTTTACCTTAACAACCATTCCATCAATCAAGATATCAAGGGAATTGCGTGTTTGCCCAACAATGCTGATTAGAGATTTAACTTCATCAATTCCAACTGCAATTTTGAAATAATCTCCAACAAAGAATTGGTTTTTAACAAGAAAATCATGGATATCTTGCTGGGTTTTAATGATTTCCGGCGTTTCAATATAGTTAATGTTATATGCAACAAAATCCAGTTTTCTCTTTGCAGTTTCTTTTGGATCTAAGTTCCTGATTGCTCCCGCTGCGGCATTGCGTGCATTTTTAAGAGGCTCATCTGCCGTTTTGTTATATTTGTTTAGCTCACTGATACGCATAACCGCTTCGCCTTGAACCTCAACTTCACCGGTGTATTTGATAGTTAAAGGAACTGTTCTTATGGTTTTGACTTGACTAGTTACGTCTTCGCCAATTATTCCATTGCCTCGTGTTGAAGCAAGGACCAATTCGCCATTTTTATATAGCAAACTGAGGTTTAAGCCATCGTATTTATATTCCACGCTATAAATTGGTTTGAATTGCGTTATTTTTTGATTTCTCTGTTCCCAATCTTCCATCTCACCAAAAGACTGCGCTTTGTCTAGGCTATATATCTTGTGGGTATGCATAACTTTTTTGAATTTGTCTAGAGGCTCCCCGCCAACTCGCTTTGAAGGAGAATTTGGCATAACAACACCAGTTTTTGCTTCAAGTGCAAGAAGTTTGTTATATAGAGCATCCCACTCCTTATCGCTGATGATTGGATCATCTAGGGTGTAATACGCATAGCTATATCGATTGATATCTTCAACCAGTTTTTGCATTTCTTTAAGTTCGCTATCCATTTTGAAAATCTCCTTTATAATATTGTTAAATCGGCGTATTTAAGCGACAGCGTTTTGATGCCAACGCTTTCAAATCTTATAGTTACGTAAGCCCCTGAAAAATCGGTTACTTCAACAATAACTTCGCCCTCACCAAAATGAGGATGACTTACTTTTGTTCCGCGCTTAAAGTCGCTTAATTTGTATTTGTCAAGTGCCCCGCCGTGTGGTTGTATTGGTTTTGTTGGGATTTCATCATCTTCATCCCTCGCAACCAAAATATTTGCTCTTTGGCCAGCAAATGATTGGCGTTTTTCTGCGCCTTGTCTCATTTCGCTTAGAGCCAAACGAGAACGCGCAGCCGGCGAAGAATCAAGTTCATCAATATAGCTAACCGTGCTTTCTTTAAGGAATCTTGATGGTGAGCAATATTGATTTTGTTTTGTTTTATAATCAAAACGGATTCTTGGGTAAGTTAAATATAACCTTTCTTTTGCCCTTGTTATTGCAACATACATAAGCCTGCGTTCTTCTTCAAGTTCGTTTGGATCGGACGCCATGATGGCACGTGACAAAGGAAATAGGCCTTCAACCAAGCCAACAATGAAAACAGCCTTAAATTCAAGGCCTTTTGCTGAGTGGACCGTCATTAATGATGCAAAGTTTGCTTCATCTTCAAGCGTATCTATATCTCGCATAAGCGTTATGCTTTGCAAGAAATCTTCAAGTGTTGCCGATTCATTTGATTCATCAAACTCCTTAACAGAATTTGCAAATTCATCAACGTTCAAAGCCCGGTTAACATCTTCTTCTGTTTCTTTGCCAATTGCTTCTTTGATGCCCGCCATAGTTATAACATTATTAACAAAATCTGTTAGGCTCATACTGTTTTGCAATGGCGTAAGTTGCTCGAATAAATCTTTAACTTGCGCCAACTTGCGAATCAGCCCATCGCTCAGCCCAAAACCATTTTGCATAACTTCAAACATTGAGATATTGTTTTCAACGGCAATTTCTCTTATGCTGTTTATGGTAACCTCGCCTATTCCCTTTTTAGGGAAAGCAAGAACGCGCATAAATGCATCATCATCTTTGGGGTTATCTATAAGGCGCAAATAGCTTATAACATCTTTAACCTCTTTTCTTTCAAAGAACTTAAAACCGCCATAAATCTTATATGGAATTCCATAAGTTATGAGTTTTTCTTCAAGCACTCTTGAAAGAGCGTTAACGCGCATTAGGATTGCAAAGTCGTTATAATTATATTCGCCATAACTCACAAGTTCTTTGATTGTGCTTGCAACATATTCGGCTTCTTCAAGGTCATTATATCCAGAATATTCCTCAACTCTTGTTCCTTCGCTATTGTTTGTCCAAAGGTTTTTGTCTAGCCTGTTTGAATTGCGTTTAATAAGAGTGTTTGCACGCTCAATAATCTTTTTTGTTGAGCGATAGTTTTGTTCAAGTTTGAATACCTTGCAACCCGCAAAATCCTTGGTAAAATCCACAACGTTTGATGGCTCTGCCCCTCGCCAAGAATAGATGCACTGATCCTCATCGCCAACCGCCAAAACATTGCCGTGTTTCCCAGCAAGAATTTTAACCAATTTATATTGGGCTTCGTTGGTGTCTTGAAATTCATCAACGTGAATATATTTGAATTTGTCTTGATAAAACTCGCAAACATCTGGGTTTTTTGTTAAAAGCTCGTATGTTTTTGTTAGCAAATCATCAAAATCAAGGGCATTAACCCTCTGCATTTCCTTTTCATACGCACTATAAGTTGCGCAAATTTGGTCTTTGTTTTTTACGTAGCCAATAAAATCATCATAGTCTTCTGGCGCAACCAAATGATTCTTTGCGTTTGAGATATGGAAACAAGCGGTATCAACCGTAATTTCAAAATTGTTTTCCGCAAGAAGTCTTTTAATCAGCCTTTCCCTTTCAACATCACCATAGATTGTGAAATTCTTTGTGTAGCCCAGCCTATCAGCATGAATACGCAAAATCTTAGAGCACATTGCATGGAACGTGCAAACCCACATTCCGTCAACCGAGCCAATCATTTTTTCCAGTCTTGCTTTCATTTCGCCTGCGGCTTTGTTTGTGAACGTTATTGCAAGAATATTGTATGGGCTGACGTTAAGGTCACAAATAAGGTGCGCAATGCGGTGCGTGAGCATCCTTGTTTTTCCGCTCCCTGCTCCAGCGGTAACCAAAACAGCCCCCTCAGTTTCAAGAGCGGGCAACCGTTGTTCTTCATTAAGATTGTCTAGAATCGTTGACATAAAATTACAAATATATTTTATCAAAAACTGACAAAATATGCAACAATAACTGACCAGTAACTATTGAAATTTTAAGCAAAATATGTCAAATAAAAGATAAAAACCAAAATTGGTGTTTTCTTTTGACTTGTTTTGGCATTGAGGACAAACAAAATGGCCAACTATGCTAAACTGATTTGGCATAGGAGCAAACAAAATGAGTAAATCTGAATTCAAAATTCTTGTTCAAAAAGCAAAAAATAGACTTAAAACCATTTCCCAAAACTATAATGAGCAAGAAAAAACAACCAAGAGTGCCGGGCTTTCTCTTCACCAATATGCCCTAATTGCAACAAACATCAAGATTGAAGATGACCCGCTATACAAAAAAGTTGAAAAATGCTTGAGAAAAACCCAGACACTTCTTCCCCAATTGGCGAACTTATTGACAAAAAACATTTCGGCGATCTTAACGAAACCCAGAAAGAACGCTATATTTTGGATATTTCTAAGCGATATCAAAAAATTAAGGAAAATATTTTGGCAAAAAAATTTTCAACTTAATTAACATTTTGCCTTGACATTGGAACGGATAAGTGTTAACATAAGTCAGAAAGAAAAAACAAGCGGGGTGATAAAGATGAGCACAGTCGTTGTTGGACAAAACGAAAACCTTGAAAGTGCAATTAAAAGGTTTAAGCGCAAATGCCAAAAAGATGGCATTATTGGCGATATCAGAAAGAAAGAATGCTATGTTAGCCCAAGCGTAAAGCGCAAAAAGAAATCTGAAGCAGCCCAGAAAAGAAACCGTAAAGGTTAATAATAAGCTTCCAAATTTTGATAAGATAGAGCAAAAATAAAAAGCCCGATACCAGATTGGTTCGGACTTTTTTAATTTCTGTTCGAGTCGCTAAATTTAGAACGTTTGCAAAACTTACAAACTTTGATGAAGAAGCAAGAAAACAAGAGCGAGTCTTGCGCAGGCTGTACTCTTTGTACTGCCAAGCATGCGAGACTCGCTGTTTTGTTTCTTATTCGCTAAATTTGGAAGTTTTACCCAAACAACTCCTCCTTCGCTCGACTAAACTCCTCCTCGGTTATCAAACCCTGTTCCCTATACTTTTTAAGTTGCTCAAATTTTTCAAGCTCTTCCTCAGAAACAACACGTTGAAATTGTGGCTCTGTTGGTTCGCTTGATTTTTGTTCTTCTGTTTGAACAAAACCTTCCATTGGTGCATCTTCAACCGAAACCTTATTGCTCCTGCAAAGCGGAACAATTGCCAAACTAAGAAGCCCAATTGGGAACAAAACTATGCTGAAAAAGATAGAATAGGCCTTAATATGCCCCGCCACCGCCATAATCTCATTATCGTTCAACTTGGTGCACATCATAAAATAATTGGCGCCAGCAATCACATAGATTCCCAAAGGCAAAAAAACTAACGAAAGACACAAAATAACACCCTCAATATATCCAAGGGTTGCCATTATGATTTCTATAACGCTTCCGTTATTTTTCATTTTAATCTTCCTTTTTACTGATTTTTAATTTCTTTTTAGTTGATTTAATCAAGCTTACTTTGCTCTCCTTACCAACCAATAAGCGATTAATATTTCCCCTATGCGCCCACCACGTGAAGCAGAAAATTGCAAAGAGCAATATGCAAACAATATTTTGGTCTGGCATTGGAAGGTTCTTTGCGTTTATGCCCTCAATAACTGTGAGCGCCGTAACACACAAGAAACTTGCAACAGAACCATATTCAAAGCAAAGCCATGAACAAGCCGCAATCAAAATTACAATTACAGTTACGATTGGATTGGCAACAAGGAAAACTCCAAGCATGGAAGCAATCCCCTTTCCGCCTTTGAACTTGAAAAACACTGGATATATATGGCCTAAGATGGCTGAAACACCAGCGATATACAGCATAACCTTACTTCCAAAAATAATGTATGTTATTAGCGTTGGAACAACCCCTTTCAAAACGTCAAGAAGAAAGTTCAAAAAACCAATTTTGAAACCAAAGTTGCGGAGCATATTAGTGCTTCCCGGGTTTCCGCTTCCAAGTTTTGTTACGTCGGCATGCTTACGCTTGCTTATGATTCTTGCAATAGAAATATTGCCAATTAAGTATGAGCAAAGAGCCACTAAAACAATATGCCACCAAATCACTTTATATCCTCCTCTCTTTTGGCTTTAACAAAGATTTTTATTGGCGTTCCTGAAAAATCCACAGACTTGCGGATGCAGTTTTCAAGATAGCGAACGTAGTTATCTGTTAAGCATTTATTATCGTTAACAAACAAGGTGAATTGAGGTGGTTGCACTCCTGTTTGAGTTGCGTAATATATTTTAAGCCTTTTGCCATTTTTGCTAGGCGGAGCCGAAGAAATCATTGCATCTTGAATAAGGTCATTAAGAGTTCCGGTTGTTATCTTTCGGTTAGTGTTTGCATACACCTCACAAACCGCCTGCATAAGTTTCTCCATCCTTTTTCCGGTTAACGCAGAAAGATAAACAGACTTAAAATAGCTCATGAAAGCCAAATCACAAAGCAACTTTTCATTAAACTTGTTCATTGTGCTGGTATCTTTTTCAATCAAATCCCACTTATTCATAACAACAACGATTGGCTTTTCTTCTTCCTTAATTAGCCCTGCAATCTTAACATCTTGCTCGCTGAGCTCTTCGCTAGAATCAACAACCAAAACGCAAACATCAGCCCTTCTTATGCTGTCTATTGTTCTGAAGATACTGTATTTTTCAATGCTCTCATCTTCAATTTTAGATTTTCTCCTCATTCCTGCAGTGTCAATCAGTGTGTATTTTTGCTTGTTATAGTTGAAAGGAACATCAACAGCATCTCTCGTTGTTCCCGCAACAGAACTAACAATAACCCTATTCTCGCCCAAAAGCCTGTTGATTATGCTACTTTTCCCGGCATTTGGCTTTCCAACAATTGCAATTTTGAGGGAATCATCAACCTCATCATTTTGCGTTTTTGGAAAAGATTCAACAACAGCGTCAAGCAAATCTCCAACTCCTTTGCCCTGTGTGCTTGAAATTGGAACCACCTGCTTAAAGCCCAAAGAATAGAAATCGTAAACAAGTTCGGTGCTATAATTATCCAGCTTATTCACTGCAAGAATAATTGGTTTTTTGCTTTTTCTAAGTTTGTTGGCAACGTCTGTGTCACTACTGGTTAGGCCATCTTTGCCATCAACAACAAAAACAACAACATCACTCATCTCAACAGCAATTTCTGCTTGGATCAAAATATGTTTGCCAATTTCATCATTTGCCGTTAAATCAATTCCACCAGTATCAACAACAGAAAAGTTTTTTCCGCTCCATTCTGCTTCAGCAAAAATACGATCCCTTGTTACTCCGGGCTCGTCTTGAACAATGCTGATTCTTCTGCCAGCAATTCTATTGAATAATGTGCTCTTGCCAACATTTGGCCTGCCAACAATAGCAACAAGTGGTAGTTTTGCCATAAACTCTCCTGTATGTTTTCTCTTATATTATATCGCTTTTTTCAGTTTAATCAAGGATAAATTAACTTTTGCAGATTAAAACTGGATCGTGCCCAACCTGATCAGTTGAAGTTAAATAGTATTTAATTCCGTGCTTTAGGAGTGCTAAGGTTGCGCTTGAATTGCCGTGAAGGTGGCCATACACAACAGCATCAACTTGATGCTCCTCAAAAAGTTTTGTGAAGGGGCTATCCTCAAATCTTGAATTAAATGGCGGAAAATGCATAAGACAAATAACAACATCCCCATCATTGCGCTGTTTTTCCATATCATCAAGAGTGAGCCCTAATCGGATTATTTCTCTATCAAGAATCTTTTTATCTTCAGCCGTGTATGGCTTATTAATTTCTTCAATAGCCCATCCTCGCGTTCCGCAAAAAATAAATTTACCAATTTTTACGCTATCGTTTTGAAGAGCAATCACTCCCTCAGGCAAAATCTTTCTTACCTTTGAAATGGAATTCCACCAAAGTTCATGGTTGCCTTTGATTAAAATCTTTGTTCCTGGAAGACCACCCAAGAAATTAAGGTCTGGAGTTGCGTTTTCAAGTTTTAAGGCCCAGCTGATATCCCCAGCAACCAAAACAATGTCATCTTTCTTAACACGCTTCTTCCAGTTTTTTTCAATTTTTTGAACGTAATTTTCCCAATTTCCGCCAAAGACATCCATCGGTTTATCGCTTCCAAAACTCAAATGAGGATCAGAAAGTGCCCAAATTTTCATCATTTTTCTCCTTAAACATCAGTTTTTAGCAGTTTTTTGCGCAAAATTATCACAAATTTGCAGTTTTTGCAACCTGCAAAATTTTGTCAACTATTTCATCTCTTCCTTTTCCAGAATCGTTGCTGACGCATATAACATTATCAATTCCGGTTTTAAGAGAGCTTGCAATAATGCTAACACATTTCCGCTTTTCACTAGATTTTATTTTATCAAGTTTAGTTGCAACAATCAAAACAGGAATATTATAAAACACCAAATAGTTAAGCATCTGAACATCTTTCTGTGTTGGAGCGTGGCGAATATCAACAAGTAAAACACAGGCCTTAAGATTGGCTGATTGGCTTAAATATTCTTCAATCATTTTTGCCCATTTATTCTGCTCCTCTGTTGTTGCCTTTGCATAACCATAGCCCGGCAAATCAACAAGCCTAAACTCACCATTAACATTGAAAAGATTGATAAGACGTGTTCGCCCAGGCTCAGATGAAGTTTTTGCTAACTTATTGTTGTTTGCAAGCATATTAATGAAACTAGACTTGCCGACATTACTCCTCCCAACAACCGCAACTTCTGGCAAATCATCACCACTAAACTGAGCAAAACTTGATAACGACTTCTCAAACTTAACATTTTTTAGTTGCATTTATTCTACCTCGCCAAATCTTTTTTAATTCTGTTTACAACTGCTTGCGCATCAATTTGGTTAACTCTTCTAAGATATGCCTGGTTTCCAACTGCTGAAAAATTTGCAATTTTTGAAGCAAACTTACAAAATTTAACGCTTTTTTCGTGTTTTACAATTAATTCTGCAAAAACGGAGCCAAGTCCACCATCTTCAGAATATTCTTCAAGTGTGTAAACATATTTGTATTTATCAAGTATTTCAACAATCTTATTTTCATTGATTGGCCCAAGAATTGGCATACTATAAACGCCAACATTAATTCCACTTTTTTCAAGAACTTTTTGGGCAATCATCGCTTCTCTTAAAATTGTTCCCGTTGAAACAATAACGGCCTCATCCCCATCTTTAACTTTTGAAATGAGGTCTGGTTTATAATCAACCTTAACCGTTTCGTTTTTGTTATCAATTTTAACATCTATCTCTTTTTCAACGCCTGCTTTGTTAAGGCAAAGATAGCATGCTTTTTTACTTTTAAGCATCATATCTGTTACCATTGCGCACTCTTTAACAGTTGCTGGATTATAGATATTGAGGCCACCAATGGCTCGGATGCAGGCAAAATCCTCAGTTGCCCTATGGGTATAACCCAGCCCACCATATGCAAGGCCAGAGCCAACGGCAAGAATCTTAACATTTGCATTATGATAGCAAACCAAGTCCCTCAAAAATTCAAGAACTCTGAAGGATACAAATGGCGCAATTGAATAAACAATAACCTGTTTACCAGAAAAAGCAAGGCCTGTTGCAACACCAATCATGTTTTGTTCGGCAATTCCACAATTTATGAATTGTTTTGGAAATTTTTCGGCAAAAGGCTCCAATGCGCCCGCCCCCAAATCACCAGTTAAAACAATAAGGTTTTTATCTTTTTTTGCCTTTTCAATTAGCATATTAACAACAAGATTTCTCATCTACTTTGCCTCCCTAACTTCCTTGAGCGCCTGAGGAAGAAGTTCATCACTTACCGTTTTGCCATGATATGAATTGTTATTCTCCATAAACGAAACGCCCTTGCCTTTGATTGTGTTTGCAATAACAACCAGTGGTTTGCCATTTGGTTTATGTGTGAGTGCTTTTTTAATTTCATCGTGGTTGTGTCCATCAATAACCATTGTTTCACAACCAAAAGCACTAAACCGCTCATCCAAATTATCAGCAGGAGAAATGTCTTGCGTTTTCCCCATAAGCTGATAGTTGTTTTTATCAACAATTATCGTCAAGTTATCCAGTTTTTGGCTTGCTGCAAACATAACTGCTTCCCAAACGGAGCCCTCATTAAGTTCGCCATCTCCAACAATTGTGAAAACCCTTGAATCACTTTGATCCAGTTTTCTTGCAAGCGCCAGACCATCAGCAACACAAATTCCATGGCCAAGGGTTCCGGTTGAAAGCTCAACGCCTGGAATATTATGAGATGAAACGTGGCCGGAAAATTTACTTCCGTTTTGAAAATAAGTTTCAAGCAATTCCTTTTTATCAACGATTCCAAGTTCTGCAAGCGCACTAAAAACAGCGCACCCCGCATGACCTTTGCTTAAAATGAACTTGTCATAAAAAGGAACGGCGTCATTTTTGTTGCGCCTTAATATCTCGCCATATAAAACCGCAACCAAATCGGCAATGGAAAGCATTGAACCGATATGGCTAGACTTTGCCATGTTAGTTGCGATTAAGCAATCTTCTCTTATTTTCTTTGCTAATTCTTGAGTTTTCATTATTATCCCCTTTTCAAAAAATGCCAAAAGCCTTCCATCTTTTATTGTATTATAATTTTGCACTTTTTCCAAATAATTTACACAAAAAAACAACCTGAAATAAGGTTGTTTTAAGATTTTTATTTTATGCTATATTCTCGCCCGCATCCCCAGATTCAACAGTTTCTTCTTGATCTGGCTTTGCACTAATCTCTCTTGAAACGAATTCGGTTGTGATTTTCCCATTATCTTCAGCCTTAACAATTATTTTTGCAATGGTTGGATCGCTTGGAACCTTATACATCAGCGGAAGCATAGTTTCTTCTAGTATGCTCCTTAGGCCCCTTGCCCCAGTGCTGAGCTTAATTGCCTTGCTTGCAAAAGCGGAAATGGCCGATTCGTCAAACTCAAGCAAAACATTGTCAATATTAAACATCTTAATATACTGTTTTGTTAATGCATTTTTAGGTTTTGTTAAAATTTGTTTTAATGCGTTTTCATCAAGGTTCTCAAGCGATACCATAACAGGAATTCGCCCAATAAGTTCAGGAATTAGGCCAAACTTAATAAGATCGTGTGGTTCAACTTGTTTCAAAAGTTCTCCACTTTCAAGTTCTTGCTTTGTTTGTACTTTTCCACCAAAGCCAAGCCCAGACGAACTAACACGCTTTTCAATTATCTTTTCAAGCCCAACAAACGCCCCGCCACAAATGAACAAAATGTTGGTTGTGTCTATCTGCAAGCACTCTTGATTTGGATGCTTTCGCCCGCCTTGCGGTGGAACATTGGCAATGGTGCCCTCCAAAATCTTCAAAAGACTTTGTTGCACGCCTTCTCCTGAAACATCACGAGTTATGCTCACATTTTCGCTCTTGCGGGCAATTTTATCTATCTCATCAATATAAACGATGCCCCTCTCTGCGCGTTCAATATCATAATCTGCCGCCTGAATGAGTTTCAGCAAAATATTCTCAACATCTTCACCAACATATCCAGCCTCGGTTAGCGTTGTTGCATCTGCCGTTGCAAAAGGAACATCAAGAATTTTCGCCAGTGTTCTTGCGATTAGGGTTTTACCGCACCCAGTTGGACCAAGCATTAAAACATTGCTCTTTTCAAGCTCTATATCATCAAGTTTTTGTTTCTTGGCCTTGTTTTTTATAACATAATTAATTCGCTTATAGTGGTTATAAACGCTGACAGCAAGAACTTTTTTGGCTTCTTCTTGCCCAACAATATATTTATCCAAAATTCCTTTAATCTGCTCCGGCTTTGGGAGGTCAAGTTCCTTGTCTTTATTTCGGTTTTTCTCCTCAGCCTTCAAAATTGCCTTGCAAATCTCAACACAATCCTCACAAATGGTGACTGTGCCATTAGGGTTTTCTATCATCCTGCTTACTTCTTTTCTGGTTCGTCCACAAAAAGAACAAGCATCACTTTTCTTTTCAGGTGTGGTTTTGTTGTCGTCCATAAAATCCCCCATGATAAAGTTAAAAATTAAAAATGAAAGTGCAAAATTGTTGGGTTTTTCCCGCCAAATTCTGCACTATTTTGCGTAATTTAACGTCGTTAAGAACTTTGAAATTGTGAAATCTCTTAAATGAGTGCACAACCAAAAAATAACAGTTTTGAAGTTTTTACTTGCGGTGGTCGTAGATTTTATCTACAAGCCCATATTTCAGAGCCTCTTGTGCCGTCATAAAGTTATCTCTATCGGTGTCCTTTTCAATGGTTGCAAGATCTTGTCCGCAATTATCTGCAAGGATCTTGTTAAGTTTTTTCTTTGTTTTTAAGATGTGGTCAGCATGAATTGCAATATCGCTTGCTTGGCCTTGAGCACCGCCAAGTGGTTGGTGAATCATAATTTCACTATTTGGAAGCGCACAACGTTTTCCTTTTGCCCCGCTTGAAAGCAAAACTGCTGCCATGCTTGCTGCCATACCAACACAGGTTGTGCAAACATCACATTTTATATAGTTCATTGTGTCATAGATTGCCATGCCGGCAACAACACTTCCGCCTGGGCTATTGATATACATCATTATATCTTTATCTGGGTCTTTGCCTTCAAGATAAATAAGTTGCGCAACAACAAGGTTTGCTGTTGCATCTGTTATTTCGTCTGAAAGGAAGATGATTCTATCTTCAAGAAGCCTTGAATAGATATCATATGACCTTTCACCTCGGTTTGTTTGTTCAATTACCATTGGAACTAAAACATTTTTTTCTTTTTCCATATTATTCTCCTTAAAGTTTAGGCAAGTCAGCTCTTAATTATTCAATGGTGTTCAAATTCTTAAGAGTTGCCATGAGTTTTTCGGTTAAAACATTATTGGTTATGAACTCTGATTGGTTGCCAACCATTGTCTTTTTAACCTCTTCAAGAGTTTTGTGAGTGTAATCAGCAATCTCTTGAAGTTTTGCATCAATATCTTTCTCTTCAGCAGTGATTTTTTCAGTTTCTATGATCTTTGAAAGTGTCAGTGAAGTTCTAACGCTCTTCTCCGCCTCAGCCTCTCTTGTTTTCTTATAGTCTTCAAGTGTTTGGCCAGTGTATTTGAGGTAGTCCTCAAACTTCAAGCCTTGATATGCAAGACGTTGTTTAATATCTTCAACAAAATTATCAAGCTGGTTGTTGATCATACATTTTGGAATATCAACCTTGGTTTGACTTACAATCTCTTCAACAAGCTTGTTTTCAGCATCAATGCTTGCTTGTTTCTCTTTTTCTTCAAGTTTCTTTTTCTTGATGTCTGCTTTAAGGGCTGAAAGAGTTTCAAACTCGCTTACGTCTTTTGCAAAATTATCATCAAGTTCTGGCAGATGCTTCTCACGAATTGCAAGGAGCTTAACAGCAAAAACGGCTTTCTTGCCAGCAAGTTCTGTTGAATGATAATTCTCTGGGAAAGTTACATTAATGTCTTTCTCCTCACCTATCTTCATGCCAACCATTTGATCTTCAAAGCCATCAATAAAGCTATGGCTTCCAAGTTCAAGTTCTTGGTCTTTTGCTGTTCCGCCATCAAACTTTTTACCATCAACACTACCGCTATAATCAAGGTTGATAAGATCTCCAAGTTTTGCTGGGCGATCTTTAACCTCTTCATATCTTGCTTGTCTTTCAAGCATTCTGTCTAGTTCGGCTTTAACCTCATCTGCTGAAACTGTTTGTTTCTCTTTCTTGATTGTTAATCCCTTATACTGCCCAAGGGTAACTTCTGGCATAACCGTTATTTTGGCGGTGAAAACAACGCCCTTGTTTGAAATCTTTTTGATGTCAACTTCTGGGTAGTCAACAGGATAAATTGCTGGCTCTTTTGCAAGCATTTGCGAATAATAGGTTGCGCAACAATCATTGAATGCATCTTCATAGAAAAGATATTCACCATAGGTTTGTTCAAGCACTTTTCTTGGAACTTTGCCTTGTCTGAAACCTTCCTTTTTATATTTGCCCTTATTCTTTTGGTATGCCTGTTCAACTTCGGCTTCCCACTCTTTCTCATCAAGGGTGAACTCAACGATGATTTCGTTATTCTTCTTTTCTCCAACTGTATATTTCATTTTTTTCTCCTTTTTATACGAAAGTAGTATATATCAAGATTATTTAATAGTCAAGTTTTGGCGATGTCAAATTTATCATATTTTGCCTAAAAAAGAACTAAAACAACAAAGGCAAAAACACAAACAAGCGCGCTCAAAACAACTTTAACATATCCCCAATTGATTTTGGTTTTAATCTCTTCCATTGCCTCAGCGTGGGTTTTCACATCTTCCGGCAAAACATCCCCATCTTCGCTCTTTTCAATTTTGTCTTGTGCATTGGCTTCTGATTTCAATTTCTTTTTAAGTTCAATAACTCCAAGACATTCAGCAACGGTTAAAAATCCAAACGCAATAACATAAAGCACCAATGCTGTTATAATAGAAAACTCAAGTGTTGTGAACTCAAAAACCAGAACAAAAATTGATGCCAAAGCAAAAGCAACATAGATTCCAATATAGAAAATATTATACATCAAATCTTTTTTCTTTTTTTCCATTTTCATTTCTCCTTTTACCTTATAAATTGTTTTTCCATTTTAGTTTTAACTTTGAAAGAATATCGCTGAAATATTGTGGAATTGGGCAAGAAAACGTCATTCTTTGCCCTGTTCTTGGGTGCGTTAGTTCAAGTTCATACGCATGAAGCAACTGCCCATTAAGGTTAAATTTTTGCTTGGCGTAGCCATAAGTTAAGTCGCCAACTATCGGGTGCCCAATCGCCTTGCAATGAACCCTTATTTGGTGCGTTCGCCCTGTTTTTAATTGAAAGCGCACCAACGAATATCCATTATATATTTTTTCAACCTTATAGTGTGTTTCGGCGTATTTTCCGGCGCTGTCTACCGTGAACTTTTTATAATCTCGTTTATCTCGCCCAAGTGGCAAAATAATGTCGCCCTCATAATCCTTAAACTCGCCCTCACACAGCGCAATATATCTTCTATGGCAACTATGAACAGCAATCTGCTCGGCAAGGCTTAAATGCGCTTCGTTGTTTTTAGCAATAACTATAAGGCCCGAGGTGTCTTTATCTATTCTGTGAACAATGCCTGGACGGAAACTCTCGCCGTTTGAACTTACCTCTTTGAAATGATATAAAATAGCGTTAACCAAAGTGTGATTATAGTTGCCAACCGCTGGATGAACAACCATTCCCTGAGGCTTGTTTATAACTGCAAAATCCGCATCTTCATAAACAATATTCAGTGGGATATTCTCCGGTTCAATATTGTCAAGTTCTGCGCCGGCAACAAGGTCTAGTTCAATGATATCCCCCGCTTTAAGAGATTTCCCTGCTTTGCAAACTTTTCCGTTAACCAAAACCCTTTCATCATCAATTTGTTTCTTGATTTGTGAACGTGTCCACCCATCAAGGTTGGATTGAAGATAAGTGTCTAACCTGGCCTTTTCAGGAGTTTCAACAATCAGCGTCTGCTTAATATCTGTCATTGTTTATCACCCCCACCACTGTCTTCTTTTGTTGTTGATTTTGGCTTCCAAACGAACAGGATATAAACAATAAGAAGCGCCGTTCCAACACAAATAAATGCATCCGCAAAATTAAAAATGGCAAAGTTAATGGATTTGAAATATATAAAATCCCTTACTCCTGCAAGGAAAAGGCGGTCAATAACGTTGCCAATTGTTCCGCCAATTATTAACCCTATACTTGTTGCAAGGAGTTTGCTGTTGCCTATTTTTTTGCTTATAAGGAAATATATAAGCAAGGCAATAACCGGAACAGCAAGAACAATGAAGAACCACCTTGCTCCGTTAAGGCTTCCAAACGCCGCCCCCTCATTAAACGCCGTTTGAATCCAAAGAAAATCCCCAATCAAACTCAAACTCTTGCCATATAGCCACAACTTGGTTAATTGATCAACCACAACACAAACAATAGCAATTAGCATGCCAACATATATCATTTTGAATTCTCCTCCACAATAAGCAAATCATTGCGGACAAAATCTTCAAGCGCTTTGAGGGTTTCAACATTTGTATATAGCCCATCAAATGTCATAAAGGCATGCATTGCCCTTTTTTCTTCTGGGCCGAAAAATTTAGTTACCACTTTAACCTTATTCTTTTTAAGTGCATCTGCAAACAATTTAGACTGCCCTTCATGGAGTTTGTCTATTTCTCCGCTAGCCAAAAAACAAGGTGGGAATTTAGATAAGTCGTTGCTTATTGGTGAAAACTTATCCAGTTCGGGTTTGTTTTTGCTCCCGCCCTCAATTGAAGCATCAACAAGGGTTTTTATGTTTGGAAAACCGCTGAAAACAACGGTGTTAAGGTCATAAACGCCATAGAACAAAACAAGCGCTTTAACTTCATTTTTATAGCTCTTTTTTGCGCTTATTCTTGAAAACAACTCACAACTTAAATGCGCCCCTGCTGAATCACCAGCAAATATAACCTGTTTTGCATCTGCCCCAAAATTGCTTGCAATTTTCTTAGCCATATCAAGAGCCAAGCAAGCGTCATCAACCATTTTCCCCATCTTAAACTTTGGAGCCAAAGAATAGTTTGCGCAAAAAACAACGAAACCCATTTTTGCAAGGCGTCTTGAAAGAGTTGTGAAAAGAACTTTGGAATAGCTTGCCCATCCGCCACCATGAAAATATAGAATCATAGGATAGGTTTTTTTTCTATTTTTTTCAGCGTTATATATGCAATTTGCATCAGCAGGAAAATGAACATCAAAAAACTCATATTTATTAGGCGTCTGAGCGTATGCAATGTTGCGCTTTGTTTTGATACCGTCAATATGTTTTCTAAAGTTATACACTCCACTGCCCAAAATGGTTTCAACAGCGGTTAGCATTTTTATGTTGTTTATGTTCCTACTCATCTAGTTAAGATTATACTAAAATTTTTAACTTTTCGCAACTAATATATAATTCAAGAAAATAAAAAACCACTCCAATTTGGAGCGGTTTTAATTTTATCTTTCTCTTGCTCTTTCAATCATTCTTCTCTTTTCTGCTCTTTCTTCAGCCTGTTGTTGCTCAAACTCTATGCTTTCAATGACATCAGCCCTAACAGTTCTGGCAAGACGCTGACTCTCAAGAACATAGTGCCTATATCCAAGTCGGATATAGTTAGGTGTTGTTATATATCCTGCCGCCTTCTCTTTATATTCTGGCAAATCAGACTTATCTTCCTCACTAATTATCCTAATTGTGAGCAATTTGAGTGGCAAGTTCTTGCCATTAACGATAGTGCCTTCTATCTTGTTTGGCAATTTCCCTGCTTTGAAAAG
>JAFSVR010000016.1 GCA_017444895.1 Clostridia bacterium | reverse complement strand
TTCTATTGTATTTACGGCCCCAACATATTCTATTTCTTGGAATAATTTTTCAATTAGGAATGTTCAGTTTAGAACAAGAATAGTTTCTCTTGCGGTAAATGAAGAAACTGGCGACAAAAAGGTTTTTGCGGGGTCGTTCACACCTTTTTGGCGTGTAAACAAAACACAAGAAGAATTTGAAGCTGATCTTGAAGAGTTTATGGGAGATAAGAATTTAGTTGAGTATTTGAACGAAATTAACGAAAATGGTGTTGGCAGATATGTTATATTGGACGATAATAAAGGCATGACAGATGAAAGATACCAGTTTTTAATCAATTATGCCAATGTGCTAAATTCACAGCCGGAAGGAGATGACTTATGGCCAGAGTTTTTTGAGAGTGATGCCAATGGATCACCAGCTTGTGCTATTGATTTAGAAGATGTTGAAGATCAGACATATTTAACAGCAATAACATCAATGGCAGATGCAAACAATCCACTCATCTTTGTTGCAGAGCCAACAAATGAAAACAATCTAGACAAATAAATATTAAAAGACGAGCGATTGCCCGTCTTTTTTATGCCTATTGATATTGGGGTAGATTTTTCGGTTATGGTCGAAATGACGACGAAGTTAAAAGTGAAGAGTGAAAAGTTGAGGGTTGGTTATATTAATGACTGTAATTTGTTTGTTAAATTGTGGGTTTGTGGTAAAATGGGGTTGAAAGAAGATTAAAGGCAGGCGAGATTATGGGCGAAGTTTCATTGATGGAAAGCATTCATTCTGCGCTTCATGGAAGCGGGTTTGTAACTAGTATTGTTAGGAATATAACCATGCTTGGAGAGTGGGGTTCGGTTTGGCTTCTTTTGGGTTTTGTTATGTTGTTTAGCAAAAAAACAAGAATCCCGGGGCTTGTTATGATTGGTTCTTTGGCATTTGGGTTTTTGATGAATGATTTTATCATCAAAAAAATTTTTATGCGCCAACGCCCTTTTGAACAAAGTGCGAGCATTTTGGCATGGCTTGAAACAACGGGGTATAAACTTCCAGACGGGTTCAGTTTTCCTTCTGGCCACACTCTTTGCAGTTTTGCATGCGCAGGGGTTTTGGTGTTTTTCTATGGCAAGCGAGGGCTTCCGGCTCTTTCAGTTGCAATTTTGATTGGGCTTAGCAGAATTTATATGTGTGTTCATTTTGTTACGGATGTTTTGACTGGTGCTGCTCTTGGCTTATTGTTTGCCGAAATTGTTATTTGGTATTATAAGACATTTTGGTGGAAGATTGAAAGGAAACTTTACCAAGTTAAAGTTAAGTTGAATGCAAAAAACAAATAGTAAAAAGACGGGGTTGCCCGTCTTTTTTTGTTGCAAGTTTGAAATGTTTGTTTTTTAATGCTGAGGTTTTTATATAGGGGAAACAGCAGAATAGTTGTCTGGATGTTCTTTGAAAGATGGGGTTACAACGTGGTCGTCTATAATGCTGATATTTTTCAGTTTTTCATCAGTGAGCATAATGGCGCGCTGAACAGAGTTTCTGCCAAAGCGCCCACGAAGTTTTTCAACTGCATTTTCAATATTTTCCTGCTTTTGGCGGGCTGTTTGGGGTTCATAGAAGCTAACTTGCTCACCCTCACAAAAATCGCTTACATGGATGCCTAGTGCACGAATTTTTGAGGAATAGGTGAAGCATTTGTCAAAAAGCTGAATTGCATAGCCGGCAAGGGCGTTTGCAGTTCCACAAACAGGGTTCATTTTCATCATTTTTGAAAAGGTTTGAAGGTTGTTGTCTGTTATGCTGATGCTTATGTTCCTCGCCCGAACAAAGCCATAGCTTTTCATTCGGGCAATGACGCTTTCGGCAAGAAGCATAAACAGGGCAGAAATGTCTTCTCTGGAAACAACATCTTTATAATATGTTAGGCTGTTTCCAACGCTTTTTATTTCGGAATGTTCACAAAAGCGACGCACCTCTTCAACCTGTTCGCCCCTTGCAAATGTTTGAAGCATTGTTCCAACTTTTCCAAGGTGGTAGTGAAGAAGGTCGGCATCAAAATTTGCCAGTTCACCAATTGTTTTAATGTTTAGCTTTTGGAGTTTTTCGGCGGTTGCTCGGCCAACATACAAAAGGTCGCTTGCCGGCAATGGCCAAACGATTTCTTTGAAGTTCTCTGGTGTTATGATCGTTGTTGCGTCTGGTTTTTTATAGTCGCTCCCTAGTTTTGCAAAGACTTTGCAAAAACTTACGCCAACAGAGATGGTTACGCCTAGTTCTTCCCGAACTCTCTTGCGAAGTTCTGATGCCAGATTTTCGGCTTCTGAAAAGTTTTTGACGCTCCCGGTCATGTCTAGCCATGCCTCATCAATACCAAAAGGCTCAATGCGGTCAGTATAATCATAATATGTTTGGCGAACCAGCCTAGAATATTTGAGGTATAGTGAGTGGTTTGCTGTTACGCAAACAATGCCAGGGCATTTTTGCTTGGCCTGCCATATTGTGTCTCCTGTTTTGATGCCATAGTTCTTAGCGATATAGTTTTTAGCCAAAACAATGCCGTGGCGATCCTCTTCGCTTCCACACACGGCAACAGGCTTGCCTCTAAGAGACGGATTCTCATTACACTCAACCGAGGCATAAAAATTATTCAAATCACAATGGAATATGTATCTCATGACAAAAACATTTTAACATATTTCGAACAAATGTTCAACTATTTTTCAAACATTTTTGAAAATTTTTGCTTAGCGAGGAATAAAGCCTGCCGGGTTGCCAAAAATTTTTATATGAAGGTTTATATTGAGGTTGTTTGCCGGCATACCCCCGAAGGCAAGGTGTTCCCCCTTGAAGTTGTTTGGGAAGATGGACGGCACTTTGTTGTGGATAGGGTTGTTGGCGCAATTAAGTGCGCAAGCCTAAAATCTGGTGGTGCGGGGATTAGGTATGATTGCAGTATTTGTGGGCGTAGAAGATTTTTGTTTTTAGATGGATATCGTTGGTATATAGAGTTTGTATAAAAACAAAAGCAATGCAAACACTAGCAATATGAAGCATATTTTGAAAAATTTGGCGCTTTTTTGGGTATTTTTTACATTTTTTGCGTTTTTTATGCAGCCAAATGGCTATAATGTTGCTGTTTGTAATGCAGAAATGGAAGAGCAGTGCAAAATGGCAATTATTATTGATGACTTTGGTGGATTTGAAAGAGATGGCGTTGAAGAAATGCTTTCTATTGATGCGCCACTAACCTGTGCCGTTATGCCGTTTGTTGAAAATACCAATGCGGACTATCAAGAAGCGCTTGCTCACAACCATGAAGTTATTTTACATATGCCAATGGAATCGCACGTTAATTTGCCACTTGCATGGTATGGCCCAACATTTATTCGCAATTATGATTCGGTTGACGATGCAAAACTTAAGCTAGATGCCTGCTTATCGCAAGTTCCTCTTGCAAAGGGGGTTAATATTCATATAGGCTCGGGCGTTTGCAGGAACGAAAAATTGATGGAAGGAATAATTGGCCACCTTTCAAGCAAGGGATTGTTTTTTTGTGATAGTCGAACACATATTGGAACAAAGTGTCAAGAAGCGGCATTGGCGTGCCACCAACCATATCTTGGGAGAGATGTTTTTCTTGAGCCCCACGGCATGAAGAGTTATGCAAATGCATGCAGATTTTTGCTTGAAGGGGCAAACATAGCAAAGCAAAAAGGATATTCTGTTGCCATTGGTCATGTTGGCAAGGAGGGCGGTGTTCAAACCGCAAGGGCAATAAAGGATACTTTGCCACAAATAGAGGCGCTTGGTGTTAAAATTGTTCCACTTTCAGAAATATATTCTCAAATTCAATCGCAAGTTGTATAGTAAAAATTTTAATAAAAAAGATGTGTCGTGGCTTATTTTGCCCATTTTTCATTAATATTGTTTGATTTTTGCAGAAAATTTATATATACTCTATTTAGGAGTATAGTAAAATGAAAAACAAATGTAGTGGATGCGGTGGAGATTGCAGATTTGATACAGAAAGTGGAGAACTTAAATGCAAATATTGCGGATCTCTTAAACACTTTGAAAAAGAAATGGCACAAAATGTTAAAATGCAGTTGTCTAGCGCTCCAAATTTAACAAGTGGTGAGGCGCAAGAAAGGTTTAAGTATTGCCAAACATGCAAGACAGCGTCTATTGTTGAAAATAAAACAACGAGTTGTCCTTCGTGTGGAGCAAACAACCTTGTTGATGGTTCCAAAATCAGCCATATTCCAAATGGGATAATTCCATTTAGTATTAATGAGGAAAAGGCAAAAGAATGTTTGAGATTGTGGCTCAAAAAACGCAAATTCGCACCACTCGCACTGAAAAAACTTGCAAAAACGCAAGAAATGACTGGTTTTTATGTGCCTGCATTTGTTTTTGATATGGATGCCAAAACACATTATAGTGGTGTGGGTATTAACAAATATAAAACAAGTGATGGCCATTACTCTTCTCGCAGATATTCGTTTAGTGATACTCGAACAGATAAATATAGAGATTACCTTTTGAGTGGGAACAGCAACGTTATGCAAGGCTATGAACTTCGCCAGATTGGAGATTATAACTACGATAAACTAAACGTGTATTCTAGCGAATATCTTTATGGCTTTATTGCAGCCGATGTTATAGCTCAGCCAAAATCTGCTTTTGATACTGAGAGTAAGCAAATTGAAGACGGTATAAGGCGCCAGGTTAAAAACTCTTTGGGGTATGATGAATATAGCTTTTTCAGTTGCGATACAACATTTGAAAACGTTAGATACAACTATGTTTATTTGCCAGTATGGGCTAATATTTATGACTATAAAGGCAAACAATACAAGGGTTTCATTAATGGGCAAACCGGAAAAGTTTCAGCGAAATATCCAAAATCTTTCTGGAAAATTCTGTTATTAATTCTCGGAATTGGAGCTGGAATTGCTGCGATTGTTGCTTTGTGTATGAAATTTTTCGGGTAATAAATATAAAATAAATATTAAGGGTGTCATTGACAAAACGTTAAGTGTAGTATATAATACCCACACGCAGGGAAGATACTATGAACTATCAAAAAGCGTTTTCAAGATATCTTAAGAATCTTAAAGATAGTGGCCTTGATATTGCAAGGTTTGTTTTTGATCACATAAACGCTGGCACAGATGTTCAAACCCTCAAGAGTTTTCTTGCTCGTCTTGCAATGAAAATGGGGTATGGCGATGGAACAGAAGATCCTTCAACTGAAGACTTTTTGTTCTATGCATCAGTTGCAGACGAGGATGAATTAAACATAATCCTAGACTATATTGCACAGTCTGACAAAACATCTTTGAAAGATAAAGAAGACGCAATTAAGACGCTGGCTGTTCTAAGGAAAATCAACGATTCTTTGGGAAGAACGGATGATGATCAAACACCATCGCTTGCACAGGGAATTGTCAATCTTGCGCAAAAGCATGACGCCACAGGCGCAGAGCAAAAAACGCTGATAGAAATAAACCAGAACGCATTAGTTATTAACTATTCTGAATTTATGGCGCGCAAGATGTTTGGCAGGCAGCGCAGACCAAGCCAGGAATGGTTTGTTTCTCAAAAGTTTAGCAAATTAGACCGCAAAGAATTAGTTGAGTATTTTGAACCAAACAGGTTTTATCAACTTTCAAAAGGCGAGATTTGTGAGTTGTTGCAAGCGGTTACAAATGAATACTGCGAAGAGAACTTTGCAGAATCTTGCAGAATTGAATTTGGCGAACTGAAAACAACTCAAAACTCAATTGTTATGGGGGAATATTCTCCAGCAGATTCAAAAATTGTTATCAACAGAAGGTTTCTTGATGGGCTGGAAAAATTCAAGGAAGATGGCAATGAGTTTATGCCTTATCAAATATTAAATACCATTATTCATGAAGCGCAACACCATATTCAATCTCAAACTCTTGATAGGGATAGTTGGGAGCTGACAGATAAGGAATTGCTTGTTAAAAAAGCGCTTTTAGATCCTCAACCATCAAGCTATCAAAAGTATTTGGCTTCTTATGAAGAACTTGATGCAAGAGATGCGGCACTCAAATATATGGCCACGTGCGCGCGTAATGCAGAGCCAGACCAAGAAGAGAGGCTAAAAGGAATATATTCTTTATTTAAGAGCAGAGAAGACCAAACACAAAAGCAAAACATACCAGAGCAATATAAGATTAATTTTAGTGAAATCTATGGCAAAAACCCTTTTGAAAAGGGGTCAAGAAGCAACGTGCTATATAATCATCAAAGATCAGCAATGATGCAAATTCTAAGGCAGGGCATGGCTTTTGAGATTGACGGTTCCACTTTAAGCCATAACAGATAATTTTATATAGAAAAATTTTGAAAATTTATTGACAATGTTTGAACTTTTTGTTAATATATAAGGGCGTTCGTAGAGAACGCCCAAATATGTTAATAATGCATATTGAGCAACTTAATAATATAGGGACATAGCTCAGTTGGTTAGAGCACCACCCTGATAAGGTGGGGGTCGGTGGTTCGAGTCCACTTGTCCCTACCAAAAGAATAAACCCACAAAAGAAGGGTTTATTTTTTTTGGTTGAATAAACATAATTGGCGCCGAAATCCACCTCGGCGCAAAGCGCCTAAAGGCGAAGCCTTTAATCAGGGTGGAACCGTGAAGCCGAGCCCGCAGGGCGAACGCCACGGAGCGATAGCGAAGTATAAGGTGGGGGTCGCGGGTCAACGAGTCCACTTGTCCCTACCAATAAAGAAACAACCCTTGCGGTTGTTTTTTTGGTGGCAATTATAGGTGAGTTGAAAAGTGTTTTGAAGATGATGGTGTGTTTGTGTTTTTCGCCAAATGTTTTTGTTTTTATGTGCTGTTTTTGCTTGACAGCAAGGTGGATATTAATGGTAGAATTAGGTAATAAAAAGGAGGGAAATTATGAAAAATTTATTAAAGACTTTTGCCATTATGCTTTGCGTAACAATGGTTGCATCTGTGCTTGTTGCGTGCGGAGAAGCTAAGCTCACTGCTGCAGACGTGGTTGGAGAGTATTACACAGAAAAGGTGGTTTATACTGAAGGCGAAAATCCAGCCCAAACATATACCTTTACTCAATTTGCTGCTTTGCATGAAGACCACAGCGATCCTGCTGATGCAGCACTTTATGAAAAATTGGAAGACTATTTCCTTAAAATCAAGGTGCAAGAAGACGGCAATGTTACAGCAAAACCATATTATGTAGAAATGGCATATGCCGACTTTGGAACATGGGCAATTGAAAACAATAAATTAGTTGTTACTTCTGATATGCCAGAAGGTGAAACGACCACCACTCAATATGACAATGGCAAAATTATTGTTACAGTTACAGACACTGTTCACCACTGGTCAGCAGTTATGACTTATGCAAAAGTTGCTGCGTAGTTAATTAAAAAATAAAAATGGCTTAGCAAAATGCTAAACCATTTTTTGTTTTGCTTAAAAGAGTTGAAAAGAATAATGTTTAAGAAAAATTTTAATTATTTTTCAAAATTTATTGACATTTGTTCTGTTTTTTGTTAATATAACAGAGCGTCATGGGGGATTAGCTCAGCTGGCTAGAGCGCCTGCCTTGCAAGCAGGAGGTCATCGGTTCGATTCCGATATTCTCCACCAAACAGTAGAGGGCGGAAGCCCTTTTTCTTTTTGCTTATAATTTACGTGTGGAGATATTCGTTGTAGAAAAAGTAGGGCGGAAGCCCTTTTTCTTTTTGCTTGTATTTTGCTGGTGTTAAAAGGGTAGAAAAAAAGAAGAGCAGTGGCTCTTCCTTTTTGCTAATTCGCTTATATATCTCTTTCAAGAGTTATGCCGTCTTTGAACCCGCAAGGGCGAAGGCATTTATAGCCGGCTGTGCATCTTGCGCCATTTGAAAGCTTTTCAAATTTTGTTTGCATTTGTTTGATGCTTTCAATAGAGTTGATGGCATCTTCTTTGTCTAGCCCGTCAAGGCTGTTTGCCTTTTCGGTGCCTTGAGCAATTTCTTCTTTGAGGGCATCACTAAATTTTTGAGAATACCTTCTTGTTAGGTCCATAACTTCCCATTGTGCTTCAGAGCACTCTCTTTCAAGGGCTTTGAGCAAAAAGTTTTTTGTTTCTCCGTTTTCAACAACGTTAACAAGTTTGCCTTGAGGTATTGTCTCTTCAACACTACGGATATCTTCAAACCATTGGTTAATCAAATCTTGGTCTCCAAGGTTTTTAAGAAGAGGGGGAAGGAAGAATTGAGATGGCTCGTTGTTAAATCTGAATTCATTGATTCTGTAGCCAATTGTTCTGTGGCGATGTGCTTGTGCTAGGCAGGCGATAGAAGTGTTGTAGTTAAGGGTGTAGGTTTCGCTAGAAAGGGTTTCGCCAAGAACGCCAGGTCCAAAGAGGGAAAGTTTTCGGTCTTTATGGTCTTCAAGGTTTTCAAGGTATAGGTTGTTTGCTTTAACGAACGCAATAAATTCTGACATTTCGGTTTTAACGCCGGCATAGAACTTATTTGAATTTGGGTTGTTTAGTTCGTTTTTAAGCCAGTGTGCAAGATAATTGAGTTGCCTGAAACTCGTTGTATAAACCATATTGGTTGGAGTGAATGCTGAAATCATATATCTTGCGTTTTCTTGCGCAAGTTTTGTTGCACGAACCCCCTTTTCATCAAAGAATGGTTGGCTGTCGCCATATTTTTGGGTGATTTCTCTTGTGAAAATGTCTTTCCATTTTTCATAAAGTTCCAATTCTTTTGGCTCTATTTGATCCATAACTGTGTATCTTGCAGACTTTTCGCTGACAGCGCACTCTTTTTCGTTGTTCAGGATCATTGCAAGGGCCTTTGGAATTTGGCTTATTTCAAGTGTAACGTGGGAATGCCCAAATGTTGAATGGTGGCCATTGTTCAAAACAACGTTTGAAATTGTTAAAATGTTTCGGATTCTTTTTTCTTGAAGGGCTTTGAAGTCTTCCTTCATATAGCATGTGCTTCCCATAAGACCAGCAACAACCATGTTGAAAGGGTTGTCGTAGTCATAATGGTATGCATCTTTTCCGCCAACCTTCATTAGAAGCGTCAGGGCATCTTCAAGGGCCACATCTGCTTTATCTGTTGTGATATCCTTTTCTTGCTTGATTTGTTGCTTTTCTTCATTGCTTGCGGTTTTAAGTTTGCTGGCAAGACTTTTTTCTTTGTTTATTAGAGTTGTGGCCTCTTCAACCTTTGAGAGCATTTCTGCAATGGCTCCATGGTCTTTAATTTTCCCAGTTTCAAAAATTTCTGAGATGCCTTGCTTAATCAAATCTAGGTCTGGCTTCAAATGACAATCTAGTTCGCTATGCAAAATAGTTCTTATGTTCATAATCCACTCCTCCGTTATTAAATTGAATATATCATCGGTTATGTATATTGTCAAGATTTGTTTTTTGAAAAAGACCTTGCTTGATTATGCTTTTTGTTTGTTGTTTGGTGCATTCGTGGTATAATGACAATATAGGAGAATGATTATGAAAAGTGTTGTTATCACTGGTTCTGCACGTGGCTTTGGATTTGCAATGGCCAAAGATTTCAGGCGTTTGGGTTGCAATGTTGTTTTGAGCGACATCGGGGCTGAAGCGCTTGCAGAAGCAAAGGGAGAACTTGAAAAAATAGAGAGCGCAGGAAAGGTTGCAACCGTTGTTTGTGATGTGACAAAATCTGGCGATCTTGAAAAACTTTGGACAGAGGCGGAAAAGGCTTTTGGTGGGGTGGATATATGGATCAACAATGCAGGGGTTAATCAACCAGACCTGCCTGTTTGTATGCTTACGGAACAAGATATTGATTTCTTGCTTAATGTTGACCTTAAAGGGGCAATCAATGGAAGCCGAATTGCGTTTGCGCATATGACAAAACAGGGGTATGGGCAAATATATAATGTTGAGGGATATGGCAGCAACGACGCAATGAAAACCGGCCTCACAATATATGGCACAGCAAAAAGGGCAATAACATATTTCACAGAGGCGCTTGCAAAAGAGAGCGAGAGCCACTATGAAGATAAGATTTTGGTTGGCAGACTTACTCCAGGTATCATGATCACAAACTTTTTAACTTCTGCTAATGGTGGAAAAACCAAGGTTGAACTGACCGACAAGGTTAAAAAGGTTTATAATATTTTGGGGGATTATCCTGAAACCATTTCGGCTTATGTTGTTCCAAGAATGCTGAAAAACAAACGTAATAATTCTAAGATTGCTTGGCTGACAACGGGCAGGGCAATGGGGAAGTTCTTTAGAGCATTGTTTAAGAAAAACAACTATTTTGATTAATAGAGGACCACAAAACGGAAAAACCCTTGAACCGTTTTGCATTGTGAAAAACTAAAAATTATAAATATTTTCAAAAAAGGGTTGCAAAATGTTTGAGAATATATTATAATGCCTATGTTTCTAGTTGATTGAAATTGCATGCATTTTGATCGCTAGTGGTAAATAATCCTCCTTAGCTCAGTTGGTTAGAGCATCTGACTGTTAATCAGGGGGTCGTCCGTTCAAGTCGGACAGGGGGAGCCAACAAAAGCAAGCCGTTATGGGCTTGCTTTTTTGTTTCCTTGGCAGACTTGAATTAAGACTGTGTTATTCAGAAAAAACGTGATTGTAAAATTTCAAGGATTTGAACGGCGTTGGTGGCGGCGCCTTTTCTGAGGTTGTCAAAAGAAATGAAAAGGTTGATGGCGTTTTTTGTTGAATAGTCTTTGCGAATTCTGCCAACAATAACATTATCTTGATTGTCTGCAATAAGGGGCATTGGAAAGTCGGTTAATGATATGCCGGGTGCGGATAGTAGTGCTTTTTTGATGCGGGGTATTGAAACAGGTTTTGCAAGTTCAATGTTAATGCTTTCGCTGTGGCAGTTCTTGATTGGAACACGGACGCAGGTTGCGGATAAGTTTATTCTTTTACCCAGAATTCGCTGAGTTTCATATATCATTTTATCTTCCTCAAAGGTGTTGCCGTTTTTTAGCATAACATCTATTTGAGGAATGAGATTGTTTGAAATGGGGTAGTTAAACTTTTTTGCCGTTTTATGGGCAAGGTCGTCTAGTCCTAGTTTGCCAGCGCCACTTACTGCCTGATAAGTGCTAACAACAACACGCTTAATCCTTGCTAGTTTTTCTATTTCTCTTAAAATCAATACTAGCCCAATGGTTGAACAGTTTGGGTTTGCAATTATCTTTGTTTGAACACTAATCTGCTCAGGGTTGATTTCTGGAACAATCAAAACCGCTTTTTGGCTTCGCCTAAATGCGCTTGAATTGTCTATAACAAAAGCGCCACGCTTTGCAAACAAGGGGGCGTATTTTTTTGCTGTTGTTTTGCCCGCTGAAAAAATTGCAACATCAACCCCTTGGATGGTTTGAGGGGAGAGGGCGCTAACCAAAAAACAGCTTCTGCCAACCTTGATTGTTGTTCCACCAGACTTGGGGCTGGCATATAAAACAAGGTTGTTTTTCTTCAAAAGCCCCCTTTCATTGAGAACGCTTATAATCTTTCTGCCAACCAGACCGGTGGCACCAATAAGGGCAATATTCATATTCACCTCACACACCCCTTATATTATGCAAAAAAGCCCTAAATTGCCATTATAAGGCAAACTTGATAAAACACAAGATATTGGGCTTGGTTTTGTGATATTATACTATTTGTTGTGGTTTTTGGGGCTTGTCAAATAAAAAATGCTATTTTTCAAAAAATGTTATTTTTTGTTCAATATGCCCAAAAATATATGACAAAAAATGACAAAAAATAAAAGGTATGAAAACATAATTATTGGTCTCAATGTGCCATTTTTTCTAATATTTTACACAAGGGGATAGTGGCAAATATAATTTTGTTCAAAAATATTTGA
Organism: Clostridia bacterium; assembly: GCA_017444895.1. Taxonomy (GTDB): domain Bacteria; phylum Bacillota; class Clostridia; order Christensenellales; family UBA1242; genus UMGS2070. The sequence goes on along the minus strand of JAFSVR010000016.1, from coordinate 26,919 downwards.
AAAACACAACATATATGATTTTTTGTTTTTGTTTGACACTATATCTTGTGGGGTGTTATTCTAGCACCAGAAAAAAGGAGAACACAAATGGATAAGATAATCAAAAGAGATGGAAGAATTGTTGACTATGACATCTCAAAAATTGAAAACGCTATTGTTAAGGCGATGATGAGTTTAGGAGAAGGGGATGTTAGAGATTGCAAAAAACTTGCAAAGATCACCGAACTTGAGCTCATGGAAAAGTTTGACAAAACACTTCCAACCGTTGAGGACATTCAAGACATTGTTGAAAAGGTTTTGATGAAGAACGGATATGAGAATGTTGCAAAATGCTATATTATATATAGAAAGAATCATGAAAAGATTCGCAACATATCAAACACTCTTTTAGACTATAAAAACACGATTGATAAATATCTTAAACTGGCCGACTGGCGTGTTAAAGAGAATTCAACCGTAACTTATTCTATTGGTGGGTTAATTCTGTCTAATTCAGGTGCGATGACGGCGAATTATTGGCTTAGTGAAGTTTATGATAAGGAGATTGGAGATGCACACCGCAACTGCGACATCCATATTCATGACCTTTCTATGCTTTCAGGGTATTGTGCAGGGTGGTCGCTCAAACAACTCATTAAAGAGGGGCTTGGCGGGGTTCCTGGGAAGATTAGTTCCTCTCCAGCAAGCCACCTTTCAACCCTCTGCAACCAAATGGTAAACTTCCTGGGAATTATGCAAAACGAGTGGGCAGGGGCGCAAGCTTTTTCGTCTTTTGATACCTATCTTGCACCTTTCGTTAAGAAAGATAATTTAACATATAAAGAAGTTAAGCAATGTATTCAAAGTTTTGTTTATGGCGTTAACACTCCATCTCGTTGGGGAACACAAGCACCATTTACAAACATAACCCTTGATTGGGTTGTTCCAAAGGATCTTGCAGAATTGCCTGCAATTGTTGGCGGAAAAGAACAGGATTTCAAATATAAAGATTGCGTAAAAGAAATGGCAATGGTAAACAAGGCCTTCATTGAGATTATGATTGAGGGAGATGCTAATGGCAGAGGATTCCAATATCCAATCCCAACGTATTCAATAACAAGGGATTTTGATTGGAGCGACACCGAAAACAACCGTTTGCTATTTGAGATGACAACAAAATATGGAACTCCATATTTCTCAAACTATATCAACAGCGATATGGAACCTAGTGATGTTAGAAGTATGTGTTGCCGTCTTCGCCTTGATTTAAGAGAACTCAGAAAGAAATCTGGTGGATTCTTTGGAAGCGGAGAAAGCACAGGTTCGGTTGGTGTTGTAACTCTTAACATGCCAAAACTTGCTTATGAATCAGCCAGCGAAGATGATTTCTTTGATAGGCTTGATAAACTTATGGACATCTCTGCAAGGTCGCTTAAGATCAAGAGAGAAACTATTGAAAAATTACTTGAAAGCGGGCTTTATCCATACACAAAGAGATATCTTGGAACATTCAACAACCACTTCTCAACAATTGGCCTTGTTGGAATGAACGAGGCGTGCCTTAACGCTAAGTGGCTTAGAGAAGATTTAACAAACAAAAAGGCTCAAGAGTTCACCAAGAAAGTCCTCAATCATATGAGAGAAAGACTTTCTGATTACCAAGAGATGTATGGCGACCTTTATAACCTTGAAGCCACTCCAGCAGAATCAACCTCATATCGTTTTGCAAAACACGATAAGGAAAGATATCCGGATATCATCACGGCTAATGAAAATGGAACACCTTATTATACAAATAGTTCACATCTTCCAGTTGGATACACCGAAGATATCTTCACAGCACTTGATATCCAGGATGAATTCCAAACACTTTATACTTCAGGAACGGTTTTCCATGCATTCTTGGGGCAAAGGCTTAGCGATTGGAAGGCAACTGCTGAGCTTGTTAGAAAGATTGCCGAGAATTACAGATTGCCATATTACACCATGAGCCCAACATATTCAATTTGCAGTGAGCATGGATATATTGCTGGCGAAGTTTATGAATGTCCAGAGTGTGGAAAGAAAACTGAGGTTTATAGCCGAATTACAGGATATTATAGGCCAATTGCGAACTGGAACGATGGAAAGACTCAAGAGTTCAAAGATAGAAGCGAATATGACATTTCTAAATCTCATCTTGACGAAAGCAAACACTGCGGATGCAAGCATCATGAAGATGAAAAAACTGCAAAATGTGGCAATGAACTGCTATTATTTACAACAAAAACGTGCCCAAACTGCAAAATGGCAAAAATGCTTCTTGATAAAGCAGGCGTAAAATATACCGTAATTGATGCGGAAGACAATGCAGAAGTGACCAAGAGTTATGGCGTTTTGAAGGCACCAACACTTCTTGTTCCAAACGGCGAAGTTTATGATAGATATGACAACGCCAGCGAGATTAATAGATACATAGGAAGTTTGAAATAGATGACTGATTTGATTGTTATCGGCGCGGGGATGGCAGGCATGACGGCCTGCCTTTACGCTCTAAGGCAAAATAAAACTGTGACGATTATTGAAAAAAATGGGATCGGTGGGCAAATTTCTGAAAGCCCAAAGGTTGAAAACTACCCAAGCATAGAGAGTATTTCTGGAAGCGAACTTGCCGACAAAACTTTTACGCAAATAATGAATAAGGGCGCAAATTTTGAATTTGGTGATGTTGAGAAAGTTGATAAAGAAGGCGATGTCTTCAAGGTTACTGTTGATGGGAAAATTTTAGAATCAAGAAGCGTTATTATAGCAACAGGTTGCAAGCACCGAATGCTTAATGTTGATGGAGAAGAAAGGCTTATTGGCCATGGCATAAGCTATTGTGCGCTTTGTGATGGTGCGTTTTATGCTGGTGATGATATAGTGCTCATCGGAGATGCTAACACAGCGCTTCAATATGCACTTTTGCTTTCAGGCTATGCTAAAAGCGTTCATATCGTAACTCTATTTGATAAGTTTTTTGGAGACAAGGCGCTTGTTGATGCGGTTTTAGCAAAGGAAAATATAAAAGTTTCGCATGTATTTGCGCTTAAACAAATTATTGGTGAAAATGAACTTGAAGAACTTGTTTTTGAAAACACAAAAACCGGAGAGAAGCTTGATGTTAAAACAAAGGCGCTTTTTGTTGCCATAGGGCAAGTTCCAGATAATAAGAAGTTTGAAAACCTCGCCGAACTAGACTCAAAGGGATATTTCGTTAGGAAAGATGATTTGTCAACAAAAACCCCAGGACTGTTTGTTGCGGGAGATTGCACAGCAAAGCAGGTTAGACAAGTTGCGACAGCCATTAATGATGGAGCAATTGCGGGAACAAGTGCGTGCAACTATTTAATGTAAAAAACACGTATAAATAATAAAAAATACGCTTTTTGGCGTATTTTTTGTTGTATAATATTGTATTTTTGCGTTTTTTAATAACCTCTAAGCTCAACACGTTTTATTGTTTTGCTTAAAATATTTTTACACTCCTCTGCAAAACCAACATCAATTTTTGAAAGCCCCGGCTTAAGGTTTGTTCCTGCGTCTTTGAAGCATTGAAGAAAAAGTTTTTCGCTTCCACTGAGCCATGTTGCCATATCCTGAGCAACTTCCTTGCTGAAAAGCTCGCTGGTTATGGTTGTTCTGAATTCATATGGAACATGATTTTCTTTGAGGTATTGAATGCTTTGCTCAATGTTAGCAAGTTCTTTTTGTGTTATGCCAAAGGAATTAAGATACCCATCTTTGTTGCTCTTGATATCCATTGCAACGTAGTCAACAAGCTTATTTTCAACCAGATTTTTGAGCATCTCTGGATTGGTTCCATTTGTGTCTAACTTAACGAGAAGACCAAGCTCTTTGAGTTTTGATATGAAAACAGGAAGGTCGTTTTGAAGTGTTGGTTCGCCCCCGCTAACGCAGACGGAATCGATAATTCCTTTGCGTTTGTTAAGATAATCAAAGACCTCGGCGTTTTCAACCTCAACAAGGTTTGTTCCCAAAACCAAAACGCTGTTGTGGCAATATGGACATCTCAGGTTGCATCCCGCCGTGAAGATGGTGGTGCAGAGGTGTCCGTCAAAATCTACCATACTGAGTTTTTCAATACCATAAATTTTCATGACAATATTATATCATATTTTCTAGAAAAAACCAAGCAATAGCAGGTGGTTGCCAAAAGTTGACGAGATGGCTTTCAAATGATAAAATGCTATTAGAATATGGCTGATAGTTGGAGAAAGAAAGTTGAAAAAGCAATAAAGCTTTTTGAAGGCGAAATGTATCCGTCTTTTTCTTGCATTGTTTGTGGACGAGAAACAGATAATGTTGATATCGGGCTGTGTGATGAGTGCTATTTAAGGCTAAAACTTCATAATGGTAACACTTGTAAGTTTTGTGGGGATAGGATTTCTGATGGCGATTTGGTGTGTGCCGAGTGCAAACATGTCCGTTATGAATTTGATAAAGCGTATTCTTTTTGTGATTATGATGAACTATCAGGAAAAGTTATAAAAGACCTTAAATATAATGGTAAATTGTATATTTCGGCAAAAATTGCTCAAATTTTGGCAATTTTATATGAAAGCAGTGGCGAAACTGCAGATTTTATAACCTTTGTTCCAGCATCCAAGGCAACATTGTTAGAGCGTGGATATAATCAAACGGAGCTGATTGCAAATGAGCTTTCAAGGCTCATTGGGGTTCCCGTTTTAAGTTTTGTTTATAGAGCGAGGGAAGTTGAGCGGCAAGCGACTCTTTCGGGGGATGAAAGAAAGAACAATCTTAAAGATGTTTTTAAGGCTGATGGTAGTTTTGATATTAAGAATAAAACAGTTGCGATTATTGATGATGTTTTTTCAACGGGAACAACCCTAAGTGAAATGGCGAAAGCAATAAAAAGACTAAAACCGAAAAGAGTTTTTGCAATGACGTTTGCAAAAACACATACTGAAATCATTTGATACGTTTAGTTGGCGGTTTTTGTCCGCTTTTGGAATTTAACAAAAAGTTAGAAAAATTCTAGACATTTTTGACGTTTTCTATTAAACTATTTATGTAACTCTTAATATTATTTAGCGAGGATTATTTTTTAAGATGGGACTAATTCAATTTATTCAAAATTTTGATAACAACCGCAATGTCAAAAAACTTAAGAAGATTGCGGATGTTGTTGTTGGCAAGAAAGAGCAATATGAGGCGTATGATGACGCAACTCTTAAAGCGCAAACGGAGGTTTTGAAAGAGCGCCTTAAAAACGGCGAAACACTTGATGATATTCTGCCGGATGCTTATGCCTTGGTTAGTGAAACTGCATGGCGGGTATTAAAACAACGCCCATATTACACGCAAATATTGGGTGGAATTGTTTTGCACCAAGGGCGTATTGCCGAGATGAAGACTGGTGAAGGAAAAACTTTGGTTGCAACCTTGCCATCATTCTTAAACGCCCTTACCGGGAAGCCCGTTCATGTTGTTACGGTCAATGAATATCTTGCAAAATACCATAGCGATTGGATGGGGAAGATTCATGAGTTTTTGGGCCTTTCTGTTGGATATATTTATTCTGGGCAAGACCTTGAAGACAAGAAAAAAGCCTATGCTTGCGATATAATTTATGGAACAAATAGTGAGTTTGGTTTTGACTTCTTAAGAGATAATATGGTTGTTCGCAAAGAAGACCGAATGACGCGCGGACTCCATTTTGCTATTGTTGATGAAGTTGATAGCATTTTGATTGATGAGGCAAGAACGCCTCTTATAATAAGTGGACCAAGCGGAGATAAGAGTGAGGTTTATATAACAGCGTGCAGATTTGCAAAAACCCTTAAAGATGAAGATGTTGAAATTGATGAAAAGAAAAAGACAATTCACTTAACAGAATCGGGAATCACCAAAGCCGAAAGATTTTATAGGATAGATAGTCTTAGTGATATAGACAACACGCAAATCAACCATGATATCAACAATGCAATCAGGGCAAGGTTCATGATGAAGCGAGATAATGATTATATCGTTCGTAATGGCGAGGTTTTGATTGTTGATGAGTTCACGGGGCGTATAATGGTGGGCAGAAGGTATAGTGATGGGCTCCACCAGGCAATTGAAGCAAAGGAAAATGTTAAGGTTAATGCCGAAAATAAAACCATTGCGACCATAACGCTTCAAAACTTTTTCAAAATGTATAAGAAGCTTAGTGGTATGACGGGAACGGCAAAAACCGAGGAGAGCGAATTTAAGAGCATTTATGGGCTTGACGTTGTTGTTATTCCAACAAACAAACCTGTTATAAGGCAAGACAAGAACGATAAGTTCTATTTCTCACACGAGGCAAAAATCAAAGGGATCATTCAAGAAATCAAGGAGTCATACGATAAGGGTCAGCCGGTTTTGGTTGGAACAATCACCGTTGAAAAGAGTGAGGAACTTAGTAAGGCGCTTAGGCATGCAGGAATCCCACACAATGTTTTGAACGCAAAAAATCATGCAAAAGAGGCTGAGATTATTGCACAGGCGGGCCGTTTGGGTGCGGTTACCATTGCAACCAACATGGCTGGGCGTGGAACAGATATTTTGCTTGGTGGAAATGCAGACTTTATGGCCAAAGACGAGCTTAGAAAAGCTGGGTATAGCGAGGATGTGATCAGCAAGGCAACCGCATATTCCATTGAGGATGATGAAGAAGTTAAAAAGGCACATGCGCTTTATGTTGAAACATTAAACAAAATTGCTCCTGAGATAAAAGAAAACCGAGAAAAGGTTATTGCGCTTGGTGGTCTTAAAATTGTTGGTACTGAGCGTCACGAAAGCAGAAGAATAGACAACCAGCTTCGCGGTCGTGCGGGAAGACAGGGTGAGCCGGGAATGTCTGTTTTCTATCTTTCAGCTGACGATGATTTGTCAAGGGTGTTTGGAAGTGAAAGGCTTAAAGCGATGGCTAGCATGCTTAAACTTGATGATGATACAAGCATAAACTGGAAATTCTTCTCACGAGGAGTTGAAAACGCGCAGAAAAAGGTTGAAGGGTATAACTTCACAACCCGAAAAAATGTTGTTGAGTTTGATAACGTTCTTAACAAGCAAAGAGAGGAAGTTTACGCTTTGCGAGATCGCATATTGGAAGGTGAAAATATGCACCAAAGAATTTGCGAAATGATAGAGGAAGTTGTTGGGGGAATTGTTGCGGAATATGCGTCTGTTAGGGATGTTGACGACATTGACATTGAGGCGTTTAATGCAAAACTTGAAGAAAGGCTCTTGGAACCAGGAACCAATTTTGTTGATGAGCATATGATAAAGTCGCTTTCAAAACAGGAATTGCAAAGAACAATTGCAAATAAGGTTCGTGAGCGATATGAAGCAAAGATCAAGGAAGATGAAAAACTAGGTGTTAAGTTTGATGATGTTGAGAGAACCATAATGCTTAGGATCTTAGACCGCAAGTGGGTTGACCATATTGACGATATGGACAACCTTAGAATTGGAATTGGGCTCAGGGGATATGCTAACCAAAACCCTGTTACGGTTTATCAGCAAGAAGGTTTTGACATGTTTGATGAAATGGGCGACAACATGAGAAAGGAAATTGTTGAAGCGCTTCTCAATGTGAAAATTCAAATTGCAGGAAACCGTGCAGTTGCTCCTGAAAGAAAGAAGTTGCAGGAATATTCACAGACCGCAACAAAGAAGAACGCATCTGGAGAGATTGGAAGAAACTCGCCTTGTCCATGTGGAAGTGGCAAGAAATATAAAAACTGCTGCGGGAAATAGAACAAAAAAAGAAAAGCAAGGGTTTTTGCCCTTGTTTTTTATTGTTTTTTGCATCTTTTTGCTTGTTCTATAAGAAAACGTTGACAAAAACGGCAAAAAAGTGCAAAAACCACAAGTTTTGATTGGTAAAAACGTAAAATATTTGCATACTAGGTGCTTGTGTAATGGCAAAAATTGGTCATTTTTAGGTTTTTTGATAAAATGTGAAAATTTTATTGTCAAGCCTCTGAATAATTTGTTATACTTATTAAGACTTAATAGTATCATATGTGTGCATATGGTGCTTGGTTTTTTGAAAACCAAGGAGGATGGAAATGTTAGGCGTTCTATCAAACACAAAGAGTTATATTGAACTCAAAGATTATTTAAGGAAATTTCAAGCGTGGAGAGAGGCGGTTGCTGCCAACCCAGAACAATATGCCGCTTGTTTCTCAAACAAAAAAGTTCCAGATCCAAATTCAATTGATGACATCAACTATATCCTAAGTTTTAATGCTGCTCAAGGAAAAGTTGATCGCATGGAGGAGTATTTTGCAAGATATCGAAACCTTGCCTTGTTTTCTGACATTATAAAAAATCAGCCAATTTCTGGCGACGCAAACAAGATGGCAACTCTTCAGGATGTTGATAATTCATATTATTGCTTTCGTCAGGAATATGATGTTGCAACAGGTGTGCAAGAACAAACACAAGAGGTTAATAAAGATAGCTTTAATGCCTTAAAGAAACAACGCAAGGTGTATGAGGAAATTCGCGAGAAACACGGCGAGTCGCTTAATAAGAGAGGGGATATTCAGAGGAGAATGTCAAGAAAGAAATTTTTGCTTTTCCTTTGTGCAATTCCTGGTCTTGCAATGTTTGTTGGTGCGCCATTTTTATTCTGCGCTGGGGTAAGTTGGTTCTTAGGCAAAGCAGTAACTTTTCCTATTCTTGGATTGCTGGCCGGTGTTCTTCCTGGAATTGGGCTGGGGTATCTTGGATACTTTTTGCTTGGCAAAGCAAGAAAGAAAGTTCAGGCAAGTCTTAAAGACCTAAAGGCAAAACTAGATGATGAAACCAAGAACGCAAAAGACCTTGATAAGAGTTATGAGAAGGAAAGAGATGAATATCTCAGGCTTTCAAGAGATTCAAGAAAGGCAATGGAAGGCAACTATATTTTTGAGGCGGACTGGGATCAAGAACTTGCTATTAGTGCATATAATGATAGGCTGGCGAAACTTGATAGCACTGAAATTGTTGCGCAAAAAGAATATGACGGAATGAATGGGCTTAACCCTGATTGGGATCCAAACATGAGCGTTGGAGCGGAAACAAATAAGGTTTTTGATGACCAAAACCCAGGTCAAGATATACAACAAGAAGATCATGAAAGTGCTCCAGAGCAAACAGCTGGGGTTGAAGAAGATGCTGGCCTTGCTGGGATTATAGAAGAAGAGGCAAACAATGAAGCTCAAGAAGAGGTTTTGGAAGTTCCTGTTGAGGAGTTTGCCCAAAATGATGAGGCAGAACCAACATTAGCAAATGAAAAAACAGAGGGGTCTGCAATGGAAGAATCGGCTCCAAAAGTTGAAGAGAATGATAGCCAAGACAAGGCTCTTGGCGACATTTATAATGATGATTTCTTTGAAGAAGATGGCTATTATGCTGATGATTCGTTAGACTTAATTGACGAAGATGTGAAGGAAGAAGAGCCAGACAAGGAATACGAAGAAATGCAAGAAGAGTCTGTTGTTGAGGCTGAGGAAGATGCAGATATGGCCACTCAAGAAGCCCATGAAACCGCAGAGGTTCTTGAAGCGGTAAAAGACGAGGCAGGCTCCGATGAGGAAGTTCAAGAAAAACCTGAGCAGCAACACGAGAGAAGGAAAAACAAGTCTGGCGCAGCAAGCTTAGGATTATGGTTTGCAAAGATGGAAGAAAAAAACAAGCCAGAAGAAAAGCAACCAGAAAAAGAAGAAGCGTCAAAAGAAGAGCTCCCAGAGCAAGAGCCTGAACAAACTCAAGAAAAACAAGGGGTGGCTAGTGAGCAGTTTGCGCAGGAAGAGGCTTATGAAGAAAACGGGGAGTCTGAAATTGCTGACACTAAAGAGAACGCTTCTAAAACGGAAGAGTATTTTGATAAAGACGCTGAAGATGACTATGATTATACGCCTGAAGACGCTGAAGAATATGAGGAAGAGGAGCTTGGTTCTGGAGATCAATTGAGTGATGCAGAGCAAGAAAAATTGGCTGTTATGGAAACCTCGCTTGATATCGGTTACCACGCTAAGTTTGATGAAATTTCACCAAAAGATTATGCTATTATCTTTGGCAAGGTTGTTAAGCGTAAAGAAAAATATGAAAACGAGCCAGAGAGCCGTGAACCGTTCAAAAAAGTGTTACTGGCGAAAGCGAGGTATGATTATGCCGCATGCGTTTATTATGGATTGTTTGTTCCAAGAAAATATGCTGATGGCAAACGTGAACTAGAACCAAAAGACACGAAGTTGGCTGTTGCTGATGAGGATATTAATGACGAACTTTCATATGAAGAACTTGAAGACAGGCGAACGATTTTGAAGAAGCGCAAGGATGCTTATGATAAGGCAAACGACTATGCCAAAGAACTTTATGCTTGGAAAAATGATGATGACTATGCTGAAGATATTAAAAAGGTTGAGGCATACACAAGACAACTTGATGAGCAGGTTAAGGATGTTGAGGCAACCCTTGTTGCACGCCGAGCAATGATAAGAAAAATTGTTGTTACAAGGCTTGAAGACATGAAAGGTGCACCAAGCAAAAGCGATAAGAGAAAAGCCATTTCAAAAGCTGATCTTAAACTTGCAGAGATTTCAGCAAATGAAACTAGAGAAACTGCAACTAAGGCGCAGAGAGATGAAAGCAAGAGGTTTGCAAAAGTTAAGGCTCCAACAAAGCGATCAACACCTGCACAGGTTGAAGAATATAGCGCAAGACTCGATGAACACAACGCCTTCCAAATGATGACGCAAAAACAGATAGATGCCGCCGAAAAAGATGGGGCACTCATCAGGGCCGGAATTGTTTACAAATCTGTTAACTGGCAAACGGTTGAAGAGATGGAAAAAACTCTTGCTAGATATAGAAATGATCCGGCAATGCTTGAACAACTGCGCGAACTTTTGCAGGTTTCAAACAAAAACAACAAAAAGTCTCAAACGGTTAAAAAAGTGAAAACTGAGGGAGAAGAAAAAACTCCTCAAGAAAGGGAAAACGAATAGTGAAAACAGATTTTGCCTCCACGGTAGTGGGGGCTTTTTCTTGCTTTTATTTGAAGAATTTGGTATAATTAATGTATGAAAGTGGATGCAACACAAAATAGTTTTAGAAATGTTATTGAACGAGCAGAAAATGTGCTTGATTTTTTTGATGAAGAGAATTTGAAAAAGGATCTTGAACAAACCGAAAAACAAGCCAGCGATTTTGAAAAGATGCAAGACGCTTCGTATTCTAAAAGTGTTTTGGTTAAGCTAAAACAACTTGAAGAGAGAGTGGGGCAAATCAACAAAATTAAGGATTTCATCTCTCTTGGAAAAGAGTCGGGCGTGGAAGATAACGAACTTGTTGAGCTTCTCAGCCAAGAGGCGGAAGAAGTTGATGGGCTTCTTGAAAAGTTGGAACTTGAACATCTTTTTTCAGGCGCAAATGATAAGTGTGATGCCCTTGTTGAAATTCATTCTGGGGCAGGTGGAGAAGATGCACAAGATTGGGCTGAAATTCTAGCGAATATGTATATCAAATATGCTCAAAAAACAGGGCTTAATGTTGAGATCATAAGCGCAACAGATGGCGATGGTGCAGGGATAAAAAGTGAAACATTAAAGATTTCCGGTCTTAATTGCTATGGCATGTTGAAGTTTGAAACTGGGGTTCACAGGCTTGTTAGAATCAGTCCGTTTGATAGCAATAGTAGGCGCCATACCTCCTTTGCAAGCGTTCAAGTTTTGCCTGTTATTGAAGATGATTGCAGTGTTAAGATAAATGATGATGAACTTAAAATTGACACGTATAGAAGCGGTGGGGCAGGCGGACAAAACGTTAACAAAACTGAAAGCGCCGTGAGGATAACCCACTTGCCAACAGGAATTGTTGTTAGTTGCCAAAATGAACGAAGTCAAATCAAAAACAAAGAAGTTGCAATGAGCATTTTGAAAAGCAAGCTCGCACTTCTAAGAGAGGCGGAAAAGAACGCCGAAAAAGATAGAATTCTTGCCCTTCAAAAGAAAATTGAGTGGGGCAATCAAATTCGCAGTTATGTTTTTGCACCATACACACAAGTTAAAGATTTGCGCACTGGTGCCACCACATCAAATGTTCAAAAGTTTATAGGTGGCGATCTTGACGAGTTTATTTCGGCAGAGCTTAAGTTCTTTGCAAAGAAGGGTGAATAGATGAATAAAAAGAAAGATGTTTTGGTTTTGGGGATTGAGTCAAGTTGTGATGAAACTAGTATCGCCGTTGTGAAAAACGGGAGAGAGGTTCTTTCAAACGTGATTTCCAGCCAGATTGATATCCATAAACTTTATGGAGGGGTTGTTCCCGAAATAGCCAGCAGGAACCATGTTAGAAATATAACAGGTGTTCTTGAAGAATCGCTTAAGGTGGCGGGGGTTACGCTTGATGACATTGACGTCATTGCCGTAACCTATGGCGCAGGGCTTCTTGGTGCTTTGGTTGTTGGGGTAAATTTTGCAAAAGGGCTTGCCTATGCAACAGGAAAACCTCTTGTTGCTGTTAACCATATTGAGGGGCATATTGCGGGAAATTATATAACACACAAACAACTTGAACCACCATTTGTTTGCCTTATTGTTAGTGGTGGACACACGGCGCTTGTTGAAATGAAAAACTATACAACCCGCAAACTTATTGGGACAACAACTGATGATGCAATTGGCGAGGCTTTTGATAAAGTTGCAAGAGAATGTGGGCTATCTTATCCTGGTGGGCCAAGCGTTCAAAAGGAAGCCCAAAAGGGTAAGGCAACCATTCGCTTTGTTCAAAAACCTCACGAAAAAAATAAGGATTTTAACTTTAGTTATAGCGGGCTCAAAACCGCTGTCATTAATTATATCCACAACAAAAAGCAACGTGGAGAAGATGTTAATATCGCAGACGTGTGTGCGTCTTTTGAAGAAGAGGCAACTGATCAAGTTGCACAAAAGGCCATTCGTGCGTGTGTTGTTAAAAAGAGTAAAAAACTTGTTATCTCTGGCGGGGTTAGTGCAAATCTTTGCCTTAGAAACAAACTCGATGCTCTGGCAAAAGAACAAGGGGTTGAGGTTTATTATCCAGAACTTGTTCTTTGCACGGATAACGCCGCAATGATTGCCAGCGCTGGATATTATAATTATATTGCAGGCAAGGGAATAAGCGATCCGCAAACCCTTGCACCAACAAGCACAATCAAACTTTAAGGAGGCAGAAAAATGGAAGTTAAGGAAAATGAACTCGTTTTTGCAAAAATGAGAGAGGGGGCAATTATCCCAACAAAAAAAGATGAGGACGCTGGATATGACCTCTATGCCAATTTTGAAGATGACTATTTTGTGATTGAACCACACCAAACAAAAGCGATTCCAACAGGGATTGCTTGCGCCTTTAACAAAAAGTTCTATGCGCAGATTGAAGAGCGAAGCAGTATGGCAAAACTTGGCATAAAAAAATCTGGCGGAGTTATGGATTCAGGATATCGTGGGGAATACCTTATCATGACGTATAACACCAACCATAAGCCTTTCATTATCTCTAAAATTCCACTTGAAAATATTCCTGCAAAAATCAAGGTTGGCGGGAAAACATACAAGACTAAAAACTGCATTGTTTATCCTTACACCAAAGCGGTTTGTGAAATAGTTATGCAAGAGGTTCCTGTTCTTGAAACAAAGGAAGTTTCATATGCAGAACTCAAAAACATTGCTTCTTTGCGTGGCGAGGGCGGATTCGGTAGCAGTGGCAAATAAAAAAGTAGAAAAATTTTTCAATAGTTATTGACTTATTTTTGCAAATTTGTTAAAATAGCGAAGCATAGAATTATGTTTAAGTGTTTTTATGCTCTCTTACGGGTGTGTATAGAGAGGGCAGAGATGCATTTAAGAATTTCCTCATGGGGCTTTTAGAGGCAATTCACAGAAACTTTAATGGAGGTATAATTATGCCAACCACTAACCAGTTAATCAGACATGGTAAAGGTAGAGAGAAACAAACATTTAAGTCTAAGTCTCCAATCCTAGACGAGTGTCCTCAAAAGAGAGGCGTTTGTTTGTCTGTTACAACAACTTCACCAAAGAAACCTAACTCAGCTTTAAGAAAGATTGCAAGAGTTAAGCTTTCAAATAGAATGGAAGGAACAGTTTATATCCCAGGCATTGGCCACAACCTACAAGAGCACAGCGTTGTTCTTATTCGTGGTGGACGTGTTAAGGATCTTCCTGGTGTTAGATACCATATCGTTCGTGGAACTCTTGATACTGCTGGCGTTAAAGACAGAAAGCAGGCAAGAAGTAAGTATGGCGCTAAAAGGCCTAAGTAGCAGATAGCTACAATTTAGAAAAAGAGGAGAGAAATTATGTCAAGAAGAAATTCTGCCGTTGTTCGCGATGTTTTGCCAGATTCAAAATACAACTCAAAAGTTGTAACAAAGCTTATCAACCAAGTTATGATTGATGGCAAGAGAACTATCGCTGAAGGCATTGTTTATGACGCATTTGCAACCATTGAACAAAAGCTTGGCGTTCCAGCAATGGAAGCGTTTGATAAAGCGCTTGAAAATGTTAAGCCGGTTTTGGAAGTTAAGGCTCGCCGTGTTGGTGGCTCAACCTACCAAGTTCCAATGGAAATCAGAGCGGTTCGTCGCCAAACTCTTGCAATCCGCTGGATTGTTGATAGCGCACACAAGCGCAGTGAGCGTGGAATGGCTTTGAGGCTTGCTGGTGAACTCATGGATGCTTATAATAGCACAGGTGGTGCATTTAAGAAGAAAGAAGAAGTTCACAGAATGGCTGAAGCAAACAAAGCATTTGCATCATATAAGTGGTAATAATTTGGGAAAGTTGGATGCCAGCCTTAGAAATGATGCTTGCTTCAACTTTTTCTTTATAATCGCAACAAAATATTTGCTTTTATATTGAAAAGTAGATATAATTAAAGGGTATTATGTATATACTCATCTAATCATTGAAGGAGAAATTTATGCCTAGAGATTATGCATTAGACAAAATTCGTAACATTGGTATCATGGCTCATATTGATGCCGGAAAAACAACAACAACTGAAAGAATTTTGTACTATACTGGAAAATCCCACAAGATTGGCGAAGTTCATGATGGTCAGGCTACCATGGACTGGATGGCGCAGGAACAAGAGCGTGGTATCACAATCACCTCAGCTGCAACAACTTGTGTTTGGAAAAACCATAAGATAAACATTATCGACACCCCAGGCCACGTTGACTTCACAATTGAAGTTGAAAGAAGCCTTAAAGTTCTTGATGGTGCTATTGAGCTCTTCACTGCAAAGGAAGGTGTTCAGGCTCAATCAATTAAGGTTTGGAAACAGGCTGATAAATACGGGGTTCCAAGAATTGCATATATTAATAAGATGGACACACTTGGCGCAGACTTCTATTTTGCTGTTAATGCAATGAGAGAACAACTTGGCGCAAACGCAGTTCCTCTTCAACTTCCAATTGGAAAAGAAGACAGCTTTGTTGGTGTTGTTGACCTTGTTAATATGAACGCAGTTATTTATAAAGACGATGAAGGCAAGGACATGGAAATAACCCAAATCCCTGCTGACATGGTTGATCTTGCAAAAGAATATCGCGCAAAACTGAACGAGGCCGTTGCTGAAACTGATGATGCATTGCTTGAAAAGTTCTTTGGTGGGGAAGAATTCACTGTTGATGAACTTAAAAAGGCAATAAGAAAAGCAACAATCTCGCTTGAAATGACGCCAGTTCTGTGTGGATCAAGCTATAAAAATAAGGGAACGCAGCTTCTGCTTGATGCCGTTGTTGACTATTTCCCAAGCCCACTTGATATTCCACCAGTTAAGGGTGTTGATATGCATGGTGCAACAATCTACCGCAAGGCAGATGATAATGAACCACTTTCAGGGCTTGCATTTAAGATTGCAAAAGATCCATTTGGAACTTTAACATTCTATAGAATTTATAGCGGAAAGATCACAACCGGTTCATATGTGTATAACTCTAACAAAGATAGCAGAGAAAGAATTGGTCGTCTTGTTAGAATGCACGCTAACAGCAGAACTGAAGAAACTGAGGCTTATGCCGGAGATATTGTTGCTATTGTTGGTCTTAAAGACACAACAACTGGTGAAACGCTTTGTGATGAAGCACATCCAATTGTGCTTGATCCAATGGAGTTCCCAGAGCCAGTTATTTCTAAGGCTGTTGAGCCAAAGACAAAAGCAGACCAAGAAAAAATGGCAATTGCCCTTGCAAAGCTTGCAGAGGAAGACCCATCATTTAAGAGATATACCGATAATGAAACTGGGCAAACAATCATTAGTGGTATGGGTGAACTTCACCTTGATATCATTATTGATAGAATGCGCAGGGAATATAAGGTTGAATGTAATGTTGGTGCGCCTCAAGTTGCATATAGGGAAACTATTAAATCTAAGGTTACCAGCGAAGGCAAATATATCAAACAGTCGGGTGGTAAAGGTCAATATGGCCATTGCTTGATTGAGTTTGAGCCATTGGAACCAGGTTCTGGTTATCAATTTGAAGACAAGACTGTTGGTGGATCTATTCCAAAAGAATATATTCCTGCAGTAGACAAAGGTATCCAAGAAGCCAAAATGAGTGGCGTTCTCGCAGGATACGAAACTGTTGACTTCAAAGCAACAGTATTTGATGGTAGTTATCACGAAGTTGACTCTTCGGAAATGGCATTTAAGATTGCAGCTTCTATGGCATTCAAGGACGGCATGAAGAAAGCAAATCCTGTTATCCTTGAACCAATCATGAAAGTTGAAATTGAGGTGCCGGACCAATATCTTGGTGATGTTATGGGAGATGTTAGTCGCCGTCGTGGTAACGTGCTTGGAACAAGCCTTAAGAATGGCGTGCAGACCATTCGTGCAGAAATTCCACTTGCTGAAATGTTTGGATATGTAAGCGATCTTCGTTCAAACACTCAGGGACGTGGAAACTACACAATGGAGCCTTCACACTATGCTGAGGTTCCAAGAAATGTTGCTGAAAAAATAATCGGCGACAGCACAAAAAAATAATAAAATAAAAAAAGGAGAATAAAAAAATGGCAAAAGCAAAATTTGACAACACAAAACCACACGTCAACATTGGTACAATCGGCCACGTTGACCATGGTAAAACCACTCTTACTGCTGCTATCACTGCTCATCAAGCACATTTATTTGGTGATGAATTCAAGGATTACAACCAAATTGATAGCGCTCCAGAAGAGAAAGCTAGAGGTATTACAATTAACACTGCACACGTTGAATACCAAACCGCAAATAGGCACTACGCACACGTAGACTGCCCAGGGCACGCTGACTATGTTAAAAACATGATCACTGGTGCTGCACAGATGGATGGAGCCATCCTAGTTGTTGCTGCAACTGATGGTCCAATGCCTCAAACAAGAGAGCACATCCTTCTTGCACGTCAGGTTGGCGTTCCAAAAATCGTTGTATTCATGAACAAAATGGATCAACTTGGCGAGGGAGATGCTGAACTTGCTGACCTTGTTGAGATGGAAATTCGTGAACTTCTTACTCAATATGGTTTTGATGGAGACAACACTCCAATCATTCGTGGTTCTGCATTCCAAGCTCTTGAAGCTGCAAAAGCAGGACAATGGGATTCCCCAGCTCTTAAATGTATCGACGAACTTATGGCTGCTGTTGACGCATACATCCCAACACCAGCACGTGATACAGATAAGCCATTCCTTATGCCAATCGAAGACGTATTCACAATCACTGGTCGTGGAACAGTTGTTACTGGCCGTGTTGAGCGTGGTACTCTTAAACTTAACGACACAGTTGAAATCGTTGGTATTGCTGAGAAAGCACAACAAACAGTTGTAACTGGAATTGAAATGTTCAGAAAACTTCTTGACGAAGCAGTTGCTGGTTACAACATTGGTGTTCTTCTTCGTGGTATCCAAAGAACAGATGTTGAGCGTGGACAAGTACTTTGCAAACCAGGTACAATTCACCCACACACTGAGTTCACTGCTGAAGTTTACGTTTTGACACAAGAAGAAGGTGGCCGTCATACTCCATTCTTCAACAATTATCGTCCACAGTTCTATTTCAGAACAACTGACGTTACTGGATCAATCACTCTTCCAGAGGGTGTTGAGATGGTTATGCCTGGCGATAACACAAGAATGACAGTTAAACTTATTACCCCAATTGCTATTGAGGAAGGACTTCGCTTCGCTATTCGTGAAGGCGGAAGAACTGTTGGCTCAGGTGTTGTTTCTAAGATCATTAAGTAAAAACTTCCAAATTTGACGCCTAAGTGCGTTTCTAAAAAAATTTCCACGCAGGAGTTTACTTTTTCGTAAACGACTGTGCGGAAATTTTTTTGAGTCTTCATTTATAAGTTTTTAACGTGAAGAAATGGGAAAGAAAGAATATAAGTTTAGTGAGATAGCGCAGAAAATACGAGTTCAAACCAAACCCACATATAAGTTGTATGTTTGTTTGGTTTGAGTTTTTTATTTTTTCTTATTGATGAATAGCTTTCCAATTTCAACAGCAGGAATAATAGAAATGCTAGCAGCGGCAACAACAAGCCATTGAGAAAGAGCAAGAGGGACAATCTTAAAAGCCACTTGTAGGGGCGGAATAAGGCCAACAATGACAATTAAAGAGAAGAGTGCAATAAAGCTTATATTAAATGTTTTGTTTACAAAAATGTTGGTTTTTGTGAGGCTTTTTGACGTTTTACAGTTAATGGCATGCACAATTTGCATAAAGCAGATTGTTAAGAAAACCATGGTGCTTGCAATAGCGTTTCCAAACTTTGCATTTGCAGAAACAAACATAACAAGAACTATTAATGTTTGAATGAATGCTTCATATAGAATTGCCGTTCCAACATTTCCTGAAAAAATAGTTTCGGTTGCCTTTCGAGGGGGCTTTTTCATTACATCTTGTTCAGGCGGTTCAAGCCCAAGAGCAAATGCTGGCAAACTGTCTGTTATGAGGTTAATGAATAGAATTTGGCTTGGAAGCAAGAAAATGGCATTTTTTATAATCAGGGTTGTTATAAATATTCCTAAAACCTCCACAGCATTTGTTGAAATCAAGAATTGAAGCGTTTTTCGTATGTTTGAAAATATCGTTCGGCCTTGTTCAACAGCAATAACAATGCTTGAATAGTCGTTATTGGTTAAGATGATGTCTGCAACGCTTTTTGTGACATCTGTTCCAGAGCCCATGCAAATGCCAATATCGGCATGCTTGATACTTGGGGCGTCGTTAACTCCATCGCCGGCCATCGCCACTATATGGCCAGAGCCTTTAAGCGCTTTTATAATCTGCAATTTTTGTTCAGGTGAAACTCTGCAAAAAACACTGCACTGCTCAACTTTATTCTTAAATTGTTTGCCCTTATATCTTTCAAGTTCGTTGCCAGATATGATTTCTTTTTCAGACAAGGCAATGCCAACTTCTTTTGCAATTGCGAAAGCTGTTGTTGGGTGGTCGCCTGTTATCATTATAGGTTTTAAGCCGGCGCTTTTGCATTGCCTAACGGCGGTTTTAACCTCAGGACGAGGCGGATCAATAATGCCAACAAGCCCCAACAATGTTAAATTTTGCTCAATTTTTGAATTGTTTTGCTCGTATTTTGCAGTTTTTTCAATACTGCTAGAATAGGCAAGGGCAATAACACGTTCAGCCATTTTGCCTAAATCGTTTTGTGCTTGCAAAATCATGTGTTTGTTTTTTTCATCTAATGGCAAAATCTTATCATTTATCTCAATATGTGTACATTTGCTTATTATAACGTCTAATGCGCCCTTACAGAAGAGGGTGGGCTGGCCATTAACATTGTTTATTGTTGTCATTATTTTTTTTGCGCTTGAAAAAGGGATTTCAAATAAACGAGTGTGGAGTTTGTAAGCTTCAATATTAATGTTTTGAGAAAAACAATATTTAATTAGAGAGGTTTCTGTTGCATCTCCAATAATTTTTTTGTTTTCTATAATTGCATTGTTGCATAAAACAATGCAATTTAGTATGTTTTTGTAATTTTTTAGGCTAAAACTTGCGCTTTTTTGCAATTTGCCATTAACAAATAGGTGCGCAACTTGCATATTGTTTTGCGTTATTGTTCCTGTTTTGTCTGTGCAAATAGTGTCGCAAGAGCCCAATGTTTCAACTGCTCCAAGTGCTTTGACGATTGCCGTTCGTTTCGCAAGTTTTTCAACACCTAGAGCAAGGATAATAGTTATGACGGCGGGCAGACTTTCAGGAATTGCTGCAACTGCAAGAGCAACTGAAATTAAAAAAGAATCTAGTATGTTGAGTTTGATAGACACAATAAGTTGAGTTATGAAAACTATACATACAATAATAAGAACGCTGATCGTTATGACTTTGCCGATATGGTTAATATTTCTTTCCAGGGGTGTTTTTTCTTTTTTCTTAGTTGATAAAATATTTGCGATTTTTCCAAACTCTGTTTGCTTGCCAACTCCAACAACAACCCCAGATCCAACGCCGAAGGTTACAATTGTTCCTGAAAAGGCCATGTTCGCCCTTTCGGCAAGTGGAGTGGATTTTGTTCCAATGAAATCTGCATTTTTATATACTGCCTGGCTTTCGCCGGTGAGGCTACTTTCGTCACATTTAAGATTTTTAGTTTCAATCAAACGTAAATCAGCGGGCACAATGTTTCCAGCGGAAAGATAAACAATGTCGCCAGCAACAACTTCGCTCGCAGGGATTTGTTGTTTTACTCCATCTCTAAGAACCAGCGCAGTGTTTTCAGATTTTTTGCTTAAAAGTGCAATGGTGTTTTCTGCTTTCTTTTCTTGAATAACGCCAATTAGGGCATTGATTATCACAATAGCAAAAATGATGCCCCCTTCAATAAGATCACCGGCGTCTTTTTTTATTATTGCAAGAGTTATGCTTATTAGCGCACTGAGTATCAGAACTATTATCATAAAATTTGCAAATTGTGATAAAAAACGCATAAAAAACGATGTTTTTTTGCTGTTTTCTATATAATTAACACCAAATTTTTCGCGGTTTTGATTTACGGTTTTAATTGATAATCCGTTTATATTTGAGTTAAAGTCTTTTAAGATAGTGCTTAAACTTTGCATTGTGGGGTTCATTTTATTTCCTCAATTAAGTTTATTTTTTAGGGAAATAAAATATGCAAGAAAAAACCCACAATGGCTGTGGGCAATTTTGTGTTTATATGTCTTGTTTTGCGCAGTTAATATAGTTGGTTGAAATGAAACTTTCAGGAGAATTCTTTTTATCAACGCCGGCGATTGAGTTATATGCGCTATTTTTTATTGCTGGCATAATATCGCCCTCAACAAAACTATATTCTGTGTTTTTCCCAACGATAATATGGTCAAGAAAGTCAATATCATTCATCATGCAGGCAACGGCAAGGCTTCGTGTGAAAACAACGTCAGAATTGCTTGGTGTTGGATTTCCACTAGGGTGGTTATGAACTAAAATAATTTTTGCTGCTCTAACATCAATGGCATGAGAGATGATATCGCGAATGTTTAGTTTTGTTATGTCTTCTTGGCCTTTTGCAACGAAGAAACAATCAATAATGCAGTTATGAATATTAAGAGAGATAAGGTTTGTTTGCTCGTCTTTTGAAAATTCAATACTATTTCGGCAATATGTTTTTGCAAGAGCTGTTGAAAAGAGTTGCGTTCGGAAATCTGTGGTGCTAGACATATTTTCCATAACTTTTGCTAGTGAATTAAAGAAAGATGAAACGCCCGGCCCAACCCCTTGAACTTTAAGGAGCTCTTCTTTTGGCGCAAATATAACTTTTTCAATCGTTCCAAAATGTGAGAGCAAATGGTGTGCAAGCGGGTTGACATCGCTTCTTGGGATAACATAAAAAAGCAAGAGCTCAAGAATTTCGTGATCAGTGAGGCCATTAAGGCCAGAATTTTTGAACTTTTGCTTCAATCTTGATCTATGATTCTTATGAATGTTCTCATTGGTTATCATAATGTTATTGTATAATATTTTTGTTGCTAAGACAATTATTTTGAGATGGTTTTTTATGGTCTATGCCATTAAGCCCAAGAGCCAAGAAGATGAGGAAATACGGGAAGGTGTAGGTTAGGCTGACGCCAAAGAAGGAAGATAGAAAATAGCCCATTGCGCCAAAAAGACAAATCAAAGAATAGGCGTCTATTTTTTTGATTTGTTTGATGGAAATAATACCTGTGAAAATTATTGCAAGCAGATAGAAAATTCCTGCGGGAAGCCCCATTGTTGACGTGAACTGCAAAAGTTCGTTGTGTGGACGGCCAGATTCTATCAATGGATTATCAATTCTTTGGCAATTAATTCCGATTCCAAAAATGGGGTGCTCTCTGATGTTCCTGAAGCATTCTTTCCAAAGCCCCCAACGATTAGTTCCAGCGGTGTTAGCATTAGCATTGTTGCTAGTAATAAGAAATACATCCTTAAAAAGCCCCTTAAAGTTTTGCCAATATGAACTTATGCCAAACTGGTTATGTTCTAAGATTGCAGATATGATTGCCATAGAACCAATGTATCCAGTCCACAAGATAAGCAGTTGAAGATAGTTCTTTTTTTCTCTTAGCAAGCAGGCAATCGAAAGACAAATCATCGCAACCAGAGTTGATAATTGGCAGCCAAAAGTGTTATTAAAGCCAAGCGTTATTATTAGCAGGCAGAACCCAGCAAGACCTAAAGATTGAGCGATTTTGTGATTGTCAAACAGAAACATTCCAGCTGAAAGCATAATAGAAATAGCGAGCATATATCCTGAGTGGTTCGGATTGCACCATGGGGTTACAAATTCCCATTCAAGAGATAAAAAACCATAGTGGAATGTGAAAAAATCTATAATCCAATAGAGAGAAATAAAACACATTTCACCAACAAACAAATATATTAAAATACGCTTCTGTTGTTTGTCTTTTATCAGGGAAAAGCAGAAAAATATGACAGCGTAAGCATAATATGCAAAAAGCCCTTCATTTCTTGATCCATAATCAAAAAGAGCAAGACGAATGTCTAAAGCAAAAAAAGTTGAAATGGTTGCCCAAACAAGAAATGCAATGAGAAAAATAAACGGAAGGAGTGTAAGGACGTTTTTATTTTTTAAGTTGGGGTTTTGAATTAAAGGTTTTTCGTAGAGAATAAGAGGGGCGCAAAACAAAACTATAAGCAAAAGAGCAGAAAAAATATAAATGCTAAGCTGGTGGTAATAAATGTTTGGGGATATTGCATTGGCAAAAAGGAATATAAGTGGAGCAATAATAACTAGGGCGGCGCATACAAAAAACACTTGCCTGCTGAAAGGTGAGTTTTGCTTTACATGGCTTTTTGTAGTTTTATAAAATTCCATCATAATAAGACTAACACAATATGGGTTGATTTGCAATATTTTGTGGGCTGTGTGGGGCTAACATTTTGACAAAACAAAATGGATGTGTTATTATTTGGTTAAGATAGATAAATGGAGAGAATATGAAATTATATAATTCAGAAACAAGACAAATTGAAGAGATTGTTCCACATAGCAAAGATGTTTTAACACTATATACCTGTGGGCCAACGGTGTATCACTATGCACATATCGGGAACTTAAGATCATACATAATGGAAGATGTTCTTGAAAAATCGCTAAGGTTTGTTGGTTTTAATGTTAAAAGAGCAATGAACATAACAGACGTTGGGCATCTTTCAAGTGATGGAGATACTGGTGAAGATAAGATGCTTCTTGGCGCAGAGCGAGAGCATAAGACCGTTTTAGAAATTGCAAAGAAGTTTACTGATGCTTTCAAGACAGATTGCGAGAGGCTTAACTTAAAATGGCCCGAAATTGTTGTTCCCGCAACGGCGTGTGTTGATGAGTATATCAAGATAATTGAAAAACTCATGGCAACCGGTTATGCCTATAAAAGTGGTGGGAACGTCTATTTTGACACGTCAAAACTTAAAGAATATTATAGATTTGGAAACCAGGGGAAAGATGACCTTATTGTTGGCGCAAGAGAGGGGGTTGATGAAGACCTTGAAAAGCGCAACAAAAACGATTTTGTTTTGTGGTTCACAAAGTCTAAGTTTGAGAACCATGCACTCAAGTGGGAAAGTCCTTGGGGAACAGGATATCCAGGTTGGCACATTGAGTGTTCTGGAATTTCAATGAAATATCTTGGAGAGCATCTGGATATTCATTGTGGTGGGGTGGACAACAAATTCCCTCACCACACTAATGAAATAGCGCAGTCTGAGAGCTTTTTGGGGCACAAGTGGTGTGGGCATTGGTTTCATGTTGAACACCTTAACACCAAGTCTGGCAAAATGAGCAAAAGCAGCGGGGAGTTTTTAACGCTTTCTAGACTCGAAGAGATGGGCTACTTTCCAATGATCTATAAGTATTTTTGCTTGTCTTCACATTACCGCAAAATTCTTGTGTTTTCAACAGAGGCGTTGGATTCTGCAAAATCTGCATATGAAAAGATTGTACGCCGTATAAACGAGATTAAAGAAGACGGGAACATTTCCAAAGAACAAGCAAGCCCTTATCTTGAACAGTTTAAGGCGGCGCTTGAAAACGATCTTAACACTTCGCTTGCATTAACTGCACTTTATGATGTATTAAAAAGTGAATTGAATGGCGCAACAAAATGCTATGCCATTGGAGAAATGGATAAGGTTTTGGGGCTAGATTTGCTTACGGCGCAAGTTGTGCAAGAAGCTGGCAATGACCTAAATGATGAATTCAGAGCGTTTATTGAACAAAAAATTGAAGAAAGAAAAACAGCCAAGGCAAGCAAGGATTATGCTCTTGCAGATAAAATCCGAGAAGAACTTAAAGCAAGAGGTGTTGAGCTGGTTGACACCAAAGATGGAACAACATATAAGATTGTATAGCCGGATGCTTTAATGCAGGGCGTTTGTTAAAACAACAAGGAGAAAGTATGGACTTACATAACAAAAAAGTTTTGGTTGTTGCAACAACTGATGATATGATTGGGCGCTTTATGATTCCACATATCAAACACATGCAGTCTTTGGGGGCAGAAGTTATTTGTGCTTGCAACAAGTGCACAGAGTTTTTTGACATGATCAAAGAGTCTTGCGGTTGCAAGATGTATGACATATATTTAACGAGAAACCCTTTTAATGTTAAGTTGTTTAAGGGCTATAAACAGCTGAAAGAAATTGTTAAAAATGAGAAGATAGATCTTGTTAATTGTATGCAACCGGTTGGTGGTTTTATGGGCAGAATGGTTGCAAAAAAATTCCACTTGCCATGTCTTTATACCGCTCATGGCTTCCACTTCTTTAAGGGGTGTCCAATTCAGAATAAACTTATATATAAAACAATTGAAAAGCATTGCGCAAAATATACAACAGCTCTTGTTACGATTAATGATGAAGACTATGCTGCCGCTCAAAAGATGAAGGCAAAAAACGTTTATAAAATCAACGGCATAGGTGTGGATTTTTCAGTGTATAAGGCTGATGAGAACTTTAACAAAAACGAGTTTAGAAAAGAACTGGGCCTTGATGATGGTGATTTTGTTATTGCGTCAGTTGGGGAACTTAATAAGAATAAAAACACTTTAATGCTTCTTGATGTTTTCAAGGATCTTGACAATAAGAAAATTAAATATCTTGTTTGTGGAAGAGGCCCGCTTGAAAGTGAGTTTAATAAAAAAATCAAGGAATATGCCCTTGAAGAAAATGTTAAGATGCTTGGTTTTAGACACGATATCCCTCAAATATTAAACACTGTTGATTGCTATATTATGCCGTCATATAGGGAAGGGCTGTCTAAGTCTATGATGGAAGCAATGTGCTATGGGCTTCCTGTTATTGCATCAAAGATTCGTGGGAACACAGACCTTCTTGGCGAAAATGAAGGTGGGGTTTTGGTTGAACCAACAGATAAAAAAGCATTCCTTAACGCCATTGAAAACATGGCAAAAGATGAAAAACTATGCAAAAAGTTTGGTGACAGAAACAAGGAGTTTATAAAGAACTTCTCTATTGAGAAAGTTAAAGAGCAGTTTGCAAAAATATATGAAGAACTATAATTGGCAATAAAAAAACACTAGCGTTTTTGCTAGTGTTTTTTTGTTTATTGGTTTGTGTCTTCATATTCTTTTGCGGCAGTGCTTTGAGTTTTTGCAAAAACGTGCGCTTGCTTTTCCTCAGATTCTGTAATCTTGCCTTCAAAAGATTCTGGTTGATTGATAGTAACCTGTGGGAATGGTATGCTGATGTTGTTTTCGTCAAATATAAGTTTAAGTTCTCTGTTAAGAGCACGCTGAACAACGAAGTAGTCGTTCTCTTTAACTGTTGCAATAAATAATAGATTAACAGAAGAATCCCCAAGGCTGTCAACCCCTTTATAGAAAGGCCCTTCAACAATTTCAGGAATTGCCTTTTTGATTCTTTCAAGATTGTCTTTAATCACGAGTTCAACACGAGGGATTGATTCGCGATAGTCAACTGAGATAACGCAAGTTGTAACCGAGAGTTCCTTAGATTGGTTGATGATTGAGTTTCAATTTTATTTTTGCCAGAAGGAATATAGTTTGGAGCATAAAAATTCTTACTACGCAACTGGCTGGCATTGTTTGCAACATTGTTGTTTAATTCGCTGGCAATGTTCATTTTTCCCTCCAAACAATTCTGCTGTTATTATAACATTTGAAACAATGTTTTTCAAGTTGTTTTGCAAGATAGGGCACCCTTTATTGTTTTTGTGAGCCAATGCAAGATTGGTGGCAAATTTGACAAGCGCATTTGTTTGTGGTATCTTAAGTATAAGGAAACATCATTATGGATGAAATGGAAAAATTCAAATATGGCAGAAGAAAACTGGGGAACAGGAACAACTGGGAAGATTTAGAGCGCCCT
>JAFSVR010000015.1 GCA_017444895.1 Clostridia bacterium | reverse complement strand
TAAAAGATTTGGTATAATAATGGTATGGATAGAGATTTGAAAAAAGAAGTTTTGGCATTGTTCCGCGAAGCAAAATCAGGGAAGGTTGTTATTGAATCAGAAACGTCCCCTTGGTTTTTTTATGTTAAGTTTTTTGCACGTGTTGAAAATGAGGCGCTTCAGGGGATAGATGATGATACACCAATCATTGAAATTCCAAACCTAAGCAGGTTTCTAGATAGCGCAGAAGAATATGTTAATGTTGCTGGAAAGTTCTATTCTGAAGATAAAGGTTATATGGATATTGTTTATAGCAATCAGTTTGCAAAAAAACTTTTGATGGATGCATTTGTTAACTGTTCTGTTGAAGATATGTATGATATTAACAAATATATTCAGCAGAAAACGGCCATGCTTATCAATTCTGAAAAGTTGTTACACGATTTGAAGATAGAAAACAAGCCAATGTTTTCAAAACGCAATGCAGATGAGAATAGCAAACCAAGCCAAGATGCTTTTCTTGGAGAAATGGAAATTGCTAACACAAAGGTTAAGTTATATGCCGATTTATACAAAAACCACGCAAGCATAGAAGCACCCTTAGTATTTTTGCCATATATGCAAAATGAGCAAGGGGAGGTGTTTTATCTTCCAGGTGTTTTGTTTGGAACAAGTGTTGATGCAAAAAATAAAAACAGTGCTTTTGTTGGCGCTGTTCAGAATTTCAGTGCTGTTCAAAATGACCGATTTTCTAAAAATATGGATAGGTTTATAAGAAAGGTTAATAGTGGGGTTGTTCCTGATTCTATTGAAGGAAACGTTTCTCCAAAGGCCGTTGTGAGTTTTGTATTGTTCATGGGCTTTTTGAACAGCAGAGGGGTTCAGGGCATTAAGGCAAACAACTATCTCCCTATAAGGTATGCTTCAAAAATTGGAGCAACAAACAAAATATCTTTAAGCCCTGAGGCTAGGGCTGAAAAGCAAGAGAGGATTGATGCAGATCAATATAACATAACAAACAAGTTTATGTTTCTGTTTGCAAGGATGAAACATCATTTTGAAAATTTGCAACTTGATTATAATGAATCGGGTTGCAAGATGGATTTGAATATGGAAAGTGTGCGGGAAGATAATGTTATTTATGATTTTGTAAGAAGCGAAAAAAAAGTATTGGACGAGAATGAAAAGATATAAAAAATCGGGGTGGAACCCCGTTTTTTCTTAGTCGTTATCAGCGCGCTCTTCAATTTCCATTGGCTCGGCTGAATTCTCTGGGTTGAGATCTTCCTCAACCTTTCTTTCTTCTCTCTTTTCCTTTCTTCTATCGTTTCCGTTTTTAAGTTTGATAACAACATATCTGTTTGGCTCATTGCCTTGGCTCTCAGTTTCAACACGGCCATCGTCAGCAAGGGTGCTGTGGATGATTCGGCGTTCATAGCTTGTCATTGGTTCAAGCCTAACATTGTGGCCCTCTCTGATTGCTTTGCTTGCCATTTTCTTTGCAAGTTGTGTTAAAGTTGCCTCTCTTCTTGAACGGTAGTTGTTGCTATCAACAAAGATTCTGATAGCGTCTTCGTGAGATTTGTCTTTATTATAGATGTTGTTTAATATTTGGCCGATAGCTTCAAGGGAATCGCCATGCTTGCCTATTGCGATGGCTGCGTCTTGCCCACCTATATCAATTTTAATTCCATCTTCAGTTTCTTCAACGAATAGGGTAACATGAAGCCCCATTTTTGAGAAAAGTTCCTCAGCAAGATTTTTAACTTGGTCTTCGGTTTCGCTCGTTTCGTTTGAAGATAACCTAACGCGCGCTTTGTTGAACAAGCCTGCTTCTTCAAGGATTGTGATTTTAACTTCTGCGCGGGTTTTGCCGAGCTTATATAGCCCAAGTTCAATTGCCTGGTCTACGGTTTTGCCTTGTGTTTCAATTGATTTCATAATTTTTCTCCTATTTGTTCTTTTTGAGTTCAACTTTCGCTAGATACTCAATTGTTTCTTCCTCTTTCCTTTTTGTTATCTTCTTAACAATAAGGTTAATTATATAGTTAAGCAAAATGCCAATTGCACTTTGAGTAACAACATAAATTCCAAAAGCTGATGAGCTTGCTAAAACGAACACAACCATAAGGGCAGGGAGAACGAATTTCATGATCTTCATGCTTCCTGCGGCTTGAGCCGTTGGGCTTTGCTCGGTTGTTTCTGGCTCGTAAGACTTAATATATCTATTCTTATAGACCTTTTCTTTCTTTTGTTTGCCAAGCTTGTTGCCAAGTTCTGCAACATAGGTTGAAAGGAAGGTGACTCCTGCGGCAAGAACGGCCAGAATATAATATCCGTTCCAACGTGTTTGAACGCTGTGAACAACTCCGGTTATTGCGTTATATTCTGTTTCGTTGATAGAAGCAACCGTTGAAACATATTCATCTTTAACGTTGCTTGAGAACATCCCAGATGCATCATTTGCAAGTTTTTTAAGGTTTTCATAGGTTGGGAGTGGATTTGCTGATCCATCCTTAACCCAAATGTTTGAGATCCAAAGCCAACTATCCTTAACCTCGTCCCATTTAGCCATTAAGTTTGTTTTTACGCCTTCATTTGAAAGGGCGTTTTCAAGAGCTTCGGATTTGGCAACAACAATTGCGTTTCTTGTTTCTTCAGAATATGTGCTTTCATCTTCACGGCCATCATATTCTGGAACAAGAGCCATTTTGTCATTATAATAGTCGGTATAAACTGTGTTAGAGATAACTGTTTGCTCAAGGTCTTGATAT
>JAFSVR010000014.1 GCA_017444895.1 Clostridia bacterium | reverse complement strand
TATTGATTCAATTTTGCTGTCTAAATCTTGCACTGTCATATCAGAAGTGCAACCAGACATCAATCCCCCAACCATAAAGCAAGACAAAATTAAGCAAAAAACTTTTAATAAAATTTTCTTCATACGTTTTTCTCCTTTTTCTTTAAACTTTCGTTTAACTATCATAATAATATAAGGTCTTTTGACCTATGTCAAGTCTTTTGACCTATGTCAAGTCTTTTGACCTAGTTTTTGGTAAAATTTTATTATGAGTTATATTGAAGTAATTAAAGATATAATTTTTGAAAATAACCTTAGCCAAGAACGGCTTGCAAAAATAATTGGTGTTAACCAAACAACAGTCAGTCAATGGCTTCTTGGAAAGAAAAAGCCAAGTTTTGATAATATCGTTTCAATTTGTGAAAACTTTCAAATAACGCCAAATGAATTTTTCGGATACGATAAAAATTAAGAGCAAAAACAGCTCCTATTTTTATTAAAATTTTATATTTAAAATCCTAGAAAATTGCGATGAAAGAGAAAGAAAAAAGAACTTGATACTGAATAAGCGTACTCATTGTATGTGCGTCTGGTTCGGACTTTGAAATTTTGGTTAGGTCGCTAAATGTAAGGGTTTTTATTATTATATCACGTTAAAAATTCACGTGTTTTGATGAAGAGCAAGGCAACAAAAAAATTCGGGGTCGGAATGTACTCTTTGTACATGATCGCCTCGAATTTTTTTAGTTAACACAGCTATTCGCTAAACACGTGGATTTTTAATATTAGCTTGCGCAGCAGCGAGCCTAGCAATAGGAACTCTAAATGGTGAGCAAGAAACATAGTCTAGACCAATTTGATGGCAGAATTCAATTGAACTTGGATCTCCTCCATGCTCCCCACAAATTCCACAATGCAACTCTTTTCTTGTTTTCTTTCCAAGAGTTACTGCCATATCCATAAGTTTGCCAACACCATTTGTGTCAAGACGAGCAAACGGATCTGATTCAAAGATTTTGTTTGAATAGTAGCTTGGGAGGAATTTGCCTGCATCATCACGGCTGAACCCAAATGTCATTTGAGTTAAGTCGTTTGTTCCAAAGCAGAAGAATTCAGCTTCTTTTGCAATTTCGTCTGCAATGAGTGCAGCACGTGGAATTTCAATCATTGTTCCAACTTCATATTTAAGATTAGAGCCTGCTTCTTTGATAACCTCATCAGCAGTTTTAACAACAATTTGTTTAACAAATTGAAGTTCTTTAACATCTCCAATAAGTGGGATCATGATTTCAGGAACAACGTTCCAATTTGCATGACGTTTTTGAACATTGATTGCAGCCTTGATAACCGCTCTTGTTTGCATAACAGCAATTTCAGGATAAGTTACACTTAAACGGCAACCACGATGACCCATCATTGGGTTAACTTCGTGAAGATCAACAATATATTGTTTAATCTGTTCAACAGTTTTGCCTTTTGCTTTTGCAAGAGCTTTGATATCTGCTTCTTCTGTTGGAACGAACTCATGAAGAGGTGGATCAAGGAATCTGATGGTTACAGGATTGCCCTCTAGAGCCTCCATCAAACCTTCAAAGTCTGCTTGTTGCATTGGCTCAATCTTTGCAAGGGCAACTTCTCTCTCTTCCTTGGTGTCTGAGCAAATCATCTCTCTGAATGCTCCAATTCTGTCTGGATCAAAGAACATATGCTCTGTTCTGCAAAGGCCAATACCCTGCGCACCAAGTTCAGCAGCACGCTTTGCATCTGCTGGGGTGTCGGCATTTGTCCTAACACCTAATGCACGATATTTATCTGCAAGTTTCATAATTCTTCCAAAATATCCGCTATTTGGATCAGCTGGAACTGTTTTGATTTCAATATCATAAATCTTACCAGTTGTTCCATCAAGTGAAAGGCTATCGCCTTCATGGAAGGTTTTTCCTGCTAGTGTGAAGCACTTGTTTTCTTCATCCATTTTAATTTCGCCACATCCAGAAACGCAACATGTCCCCATTCCACGAGCAACAACGGCTGCGTGTGAAGTTTGACCACCACGAACTGTTAAGATGCCTTGAGCATATTTCATACCCTCAATATCTTCTGGGCTTGTTTCAAGACGAACCAAAACAACCTTTTCTTTGTTCTTGCCATGGATAACAGCATCTTCTGCTGTGAACACAATTTTTCCGGCAGCTGCGCCAGGAGATGCAGCAATACCCTTTCCAACAACATTGTTTTTGTCGGCAGCTTTAAGAGCCTCAACATCAAATGTTGGATGAAGAAGCATATCCAAAGTTTTTGCATCAATTTGCATAAGTGCTTCTTTCTCAGTTATCATCCCTTCATCAATAAGGTCGCAAGCAATTCTAATTGCAGCAGCAGCGGTCCTCTTACCATTTCTTGTTTGAAGCATATAAAGCTTCTTGTTTTCAATAGTGAATTCCATGTCTTGCATATCACGATAATGTTTTTCAAGCGTATCGCAAATTTCAAGGAATTGCTTATAAACTTCTGGCATAATTTCAGCCATCTTCGCAATTGGCATTGGAGTTCTAACACCGGCAACAACGTCTTCGCCTTGTGCGTTCATCAAGAACTCACCCATAAGGCCCTTTTCACCAGTTGCTGGATTACGTGTGAACGCAACACCAGTTCCACTTGTTTCACCCATGTTTCCAAATGCCATCATTTGAACGTTAACGGCAGTTCCCCAGCTATAAGGGATATCATGATCCATACGATAAACATTGGCACGAGGGTTATCCCAAGATCTGAACACTGCTTTGATTGCTTCAAAAAGTTGTTCCTTTGGATCATCTGGGAAGTCTTTGCCAAGTTGGTTTTTATACTCAGCCTTAAATTGTGTTGCAAGCTCTTTAAGATCTTCGGCTGTTAAATCAACGTCATAAACAACGCCCTTCTTCTCTTTCATTTTGTCGATAAGCTCCTCAAAGTATTTCTTGCCGACTTCCATAACAACGTCAGAGAACATCTGAATAAATCTTCTGTAGCAGTCCCAAGCCCAACGGGGGTTGCCTGACTGTTTAGCAATAACTTCAACAACGTCTTCATTAAGGCCAAGGTTCAAGATTGTGTCCATCATTCCTGGCATTGAAGCCCTTGCACCACTTCTAACAGAAACCAAAAGTGGATTTTCTTTATCACCAAAACGTTTGCCGGTGATTTCTTCCATCTTCCCAATATATTCAAGGATTTCCGCTTGAATGTCTGGATTGATTTGCCTGCCATCTTCATAGTATTTTGTGCAGGCTTCGGTTGAGATGGTGAAGCCCTGCGGAACTGGCAAGCCAAGATTGGTCATTTCTGCAAGGTTGGCGCCCTTTCCACCAAGAAGTTCGCGCATTTTTGCGTTCCCTTCGCTAAATAAATAAACGTATTTTTTATTTGCCATATTCTTCTCCTTTTACTGACTATAAAAGTATATCACACGCAAAAAAAAGTGGCAAGTTTTTTTATAAATAAATATCAAGATTTATCTATTAAAAACCACCATTTTTTCACGCTTTTCAAAATTACACAAAAATATGTTTTTGCTGTTGCTTTTTTCACACATAACTATCAACAGCGCCAACAACCTCCCCGGTTTTATGAAAGAAGTATTTTGTTAGAAGTTTAACAACACCAACAACATTTTCAAAGCTTGAAAATTTCAAATTCTCAAGATTTTCAATATCCGTTTGGTCAATGTTTCTTAGAACCGCCACCTCGCCCGCAGAAAGGCCAACCGAACTTTCATCAGAACAGGTTGAACAAACCCTTGCTCCCAAATCAAAACTGAAGAACTCCTTTGCAGGTTTTTTGTTGCCACACTTAACACAACCTTCAAGTTTAAGCCCATAGCCAGCATTTCCAAGCGCAAAAATTAAGAACTTGATAAGAACTGCAAGGGGCGCACTTTTTGAATATGCAAGCATCTTAAGAGCCTTAAGAAGCATTATGAATAGTTCAGGGTTTGGCTCATTCTCTCTGCCAATTATGCTGACAACTTCAAGCAAGCTTTCCCCAGCAACAAACCTATCAAAATCTTTTGTTATATCATAAAAGCTATCAATCGCCGAACAATTAATAACCGTGTTGCCAGTTTTGGAAACAATGACATATTCCCCAAAACAAAAAGGCAAAGACGCAAAAGCAAGTTTCGCTTTTGGCTTAACAACGCCCTGAATCTTAGCCTTAACTATTCCGTTTTCAAGCGAAAAAAGAGTGAGATATTTCCCGCTCTCTTTATATTCAGTTGCACTTAAAACTATCGCTTGTGTTTTTATCTCTTCCATTGTTATCTTTCTTTAGAATTTCCAGACCCCTTATTATCTTGTTTATTTTGGTTGCGTATTGCATTTGATGCCATCATGGCGCCGTAATAATTAAGAGGGTTGTTGAGCGCTCTTCCAATTTCACTTTTGCCTCGCTCTCCACCAATCTTTGCATTTCGTATTACTTGTGGAGGATATGACGCTATTCTTGCCGAAAGGGTTTCAATCAGTTCAAGCCTCTTCTCCATTGGCAAATTTTCTAGGTCTCTTTGTGTGTAATTCTTTTTCATATCCCTCACCTCCCGATAATTCAATCTTATCCAAAACAAAGGTCTGATAAACAGACAATTTTGTCGTTTATATGTCTTTTATGTTATATCCCAAATCGCTTAAAACTGATTCATCACCTTGCCAGCCCGAACGTGTTTTTGCAAAAAGCTCCAAATATACTTTTTGCCCTGTAAGGTTTTCAATCTCTTGTCTGGCAGCTGTTCCAATCTTTTTTATCATTGATCCACTTTTACCAATGATAATCTGTTTGTGGTTTTCCTTTTCACAGATTATGTCCGCACTGATTGAAATGTGTTTTCCCTGCTCCTTAAACTGCAGAATTTCAACCCCAACAAAATGAGGAATCTCTTCTTGAACAAACAACAAGATTTTTTCTCTTATGATTTCTGAGACCATAAACCTGAGGTTTTTGTCTGTTAACGACTCGGTATCATAAAGCGCTGGACCTTCTGGCATAACGCTGACAACCTTTTCAAGCAATTCATTTACATTTTTATTCTTTATGGCTGATGTTGAGATAAACTCCTTAACAAACCCAAACTGATTTAATTTTTGAAGCGTTGGATACAACTGCTCATAACTTGCTAAATCTATCTTATTTATAACAACAAAAACCGGAATGTTGCTGGTTTCATATTTTTTGAGCAAATTATAATCTGCTTGATTAACTTTTTGAGCGTCAAGAACAACAACAACAGCATCAACGCCCTGTTTGGCAGTTTCAATGGATTTTATCATATATTCAGCAAGTTTGCTCTTGCCATGATATTCGCCAGGCGTGTCAATAAAAATAACTTGATAGTCTTTCCCATTAACTATGCCCATAATCTTATTACGAGTTGTTTGGGGCTTTGGGCTGGTTATAGCAATTTTCTCTCCAACAAGGGCGTTGACCAAACTGCTTTTGCCAACATTTGGCTTTCCAACAACTGCAACAAACCCACACTTAAACATCATCAGCCTCCCCCAAAATCTCTTTTTCTTTTGCGTGCATCACTGCATAGTCTTCATCTTTAATGTGGTCATACCCCAAAAGATGCAAAGTGCTATGCACAACCAATTTCTTAACTTCCCCTGCGGCCGTGTTGCCAAACTCTCCTGCTTGTTTCTCGGCAACTTCAAGGCACAGTGCGCAATCGCCCAGATAAACATTTTTCCCATCAAATGAACTTTCAGCAAGGTTGCTTTTGCCAATCTTTTCCCCTGCTTTTATGTTGGTTGCCGGAAAAGAAAGAACATCTGTTGGCTTATCTATTTTTCTTTGTTCTCTGTTGAGTTTTTGAATTTCTGACTTATCAACAAATTTAACACTCATTTCAACAAAATCAGGCTGACTCAAAACTTGCAATGTTTTTTTGACTGCCTGCCTGATAACATTTCCATATTCTTTTGAAACACCCATTAAATTTATTTTCATGATTTAATTATACCTTAAATCATAAAAATAACAAAACAAATTAAATCTCATAGGCAAATTTAAGGTAATAATCCACTTTAACAACCCCGCCATCGTCGGAAACAAAAACTTTTTCTTCATACACATCTGTCCACCCATTTAGTTTGTCTAGCGCATCATTTTTTGCCCTCAAAACAACCTCTTCCCGCACACTTTCAAATGGAACAATAGTTGTTTGCAAGGTCTTTTCATAAAACGTTTTTTCAACAAGATAAATTGGCAAAACATTACTAACTAGTTTCCTGCTTTCTTGAACATCAAAATAATAAAACGGACTTTGAACTTTTCCAAATTTCAAGCCAAAGCTTTCTATAAGTCTATACGTTTTCGTATTGCCACTGCGCAAAAGTTTTTCCCCTTTTTCATCGTAGATACATGAACCAATAACATAAGCCTCTGCCAGCATCTTAACACTTGCCGGTATAACCTTGCCATTTTCTTCGCCGCCCCTTGCAATTGTTTGCCCCTTAAGAACAATATCTCCCGGTTTTGCAACTCCTTCCCCACTGGCAACAACAAGGCTTTTTATCTTGCAATCAAATTCCGCAACAATGTCTTTTGACGCAACATCTTGAACCCGTTTTTGAGCCCAAACACTAACATACATTCCATTTCTTTTTATAGTGCATGCCGAAACATTATCAAACTCAATCAAAACAGCCCTTTCCATTTCTAAGTTTGATAGGTTTTGTGTCAACAAACTTTTAACACAATTTTCAATCTGTTGCTTTTCCGCTACACTCAGTTCTTCCGCATCAACCACAACAGTGTTATTACTATTAAAAAAGACCAGCGAAAAAACAAGCCAAAAACTCAAAGCCAAAAAGGCTCCAATATGGGATAGCGCAAAATGGCACGCCCCAATAAGTCCCTTCTTTTTCAAGACCTCAAACTTAATTTTTCTTTTTTTGCAATATTGTTTAAGGCTTAAAAACAGGTCATATCGCATTTCGCAAATAAAGCCATTTTCAGTTTTTTCAACCTCATAAAACACGCCACCCTTTTCAACCATTTTGCCAATAACCGATAACGAATTCAAACCATAAACCCTAACACAAACAGAGCTGACAAAAAGATGCATAAAAAAGTTTTTCATTTGCCAAATTCTATGCTTTTTATAACCCCTTTTATGCCTATTTCATTAGGGCAAATTGTCCCAATTTTAAGTCCAAAACCATAAATAAAAACCTTGCTTTTTCGTTTGAGCCTTAACGTTATTTTTTCCGCCGTAAAAGCCTCAATCTTAAACCACCCCTCAAAAACTAGTTCTTCGTTATTTTGCATCACAATTGCAAACTCTTGATTTTTTATTTGATGCATGGCGATATCATCAGGGTTATCATAAACGTTCATATTCCATTATATTCGCAAATAAAAAAGGGGGTTAAGGCCCCTCTTTCTATTTTTTATCTCCATCGGATCCAACCGGTCTAACTCCAGATCTGCGGTTCCCTATTCTTCGCCTATCTGCAAGCGTTTGGCCAACAATCAAATCTCTTGCAGTTCCCCTGCTTGCCCCTGGCCTAGACGCCGGATCAATTCTTTGTCTTCGCCCGCTCATAATATGTTCAATAACATCCAAATCATCTTCATCGTTATCAAATATGGTTGGGCGTGGTGGTTTCATTTCTTCTCTAACAACCTTTCTAAACAGGCCCTCTTCCTCTGGCCATGGATTAAAGTTTGGATCTTTCATACTGCCTCTTGGTCGTTTTGAAGAACCCGTTCCAAAACCATAATAAAAATCTTTGTCTTTTG
>JAFSVR010000013.1 GCA_017444895.1 Clostridia bacterium | reverse complement strand
TATTTGCAATTATTGCAGGATTATTCGTTATTGGTTTTTTAATTTTTTATTTGCGTTGTCCTTATAAATTCCCATACAAAGAAATTTCTTTTGATATTTCATCAAAAAGACAACCTGATATATTAGATTATATAGATCAATACTTGATTAATAACGGAAAAAATGAAATTGTGAACGCAATAACAGTTTTAGGTAAATGGAAAAAAGACTGTGAACAAAAAATAGCAAAAGCAACATTTAAAAAACATAGGCAAAAACAATATTTAAATTGTTTAGATGAAAACCATTTGTTTAAATTTGTTTTTTATAGAATAAAAACCAGATATCGACAAGTTAATTACGTGAGATATCCATATCAAGTAAAAGAAATCAACCATACTTATTCAACAAATTATACTTTTTTAAATGATAGATTTTTACAATTACAAGCTATTGGTTTTGAATGCACATTAAAAGAATATAATTCTTCTAATCAAAGGAAATTGATGACGAAAGATCTTAGAAATCAGGTTGCCATAAGAGATAACTTTACGTGTCAACAATGTGGTAAATATATGCCTGATGGTGTTGGTTTACATATTGACCATATAATTCCGATATCTAAAGGTGGTAAAAGTATTGCTTCAAATTTACAAGTTTTGTGTTCTAAGTGTAATGGATCAAAATCAAACAAATAAAAAGGTGGTTCAGTTCGAACCGCCTTTTTTGCAAGTTTCAAAATTTATAGCCTATCGCTCCGTTTTTATTTTGTTAATTTTCCTATTTCACATAAGCTTTAATGATAAAGTGCTCGGCTTCTTTTGGTGTGAGGCCAAGAGTGGTGAGTTTCGTTAGTTGCTCGCCAGCGATTTTGCCAATTTGTGCTTCATGGACAAGTTGGGCGTTTGAGTTTTTTGCGTCAATTTGAGGCAGGGAAGCAATGCGTGCGTTTTCGGTTAAAAGGCCATCGCACTCAACGTGGCCGAAGCATTCGTTTTCGCCAATGAGATTAGAGCGGAATTCTTGATAAGACTTTCCAGAGGCAACGCTTCTTGATAGAAGTTTTGCACTGCTGTTTTTGCCTTTAAGATGAACGGTGAAGTCCGTTTTTGCGGTTTGATTTTCATCAGTTTTAATCTTTTCTTTGATGACGAGTTTTGCGTTGTCTTGAAGGGTGGCAGTTGTTTTTCTTATTGCGCTTGAAACCCCGCCTAGTTGTATGGTTTCCATTTCAAAAGAAGAACCTGATTCCATAAGAATTTCAGTTGTTGGATTCAGAATTTTTTCAGCGCCATTTCCAACTCCAAGATGCCTTTCAACATATTTCACTTTGGCGTTTTTTCCAATGTGGAAAGTGTGGATTCCATTATGCTGGCTTGAAAGGGCGGTGTCGTTATGAATCCCGCATCCAGCAACGATAAGACAATCGGCACCTTCGCCAATATAGAAGTCATTATAAACAAGGTCATTAATTCCGCCTTTTGAGATGATAACAGGGATGTGAACGCTTTTGTTTTTGATTCCAGGTTTAACAAAAATGTCTATTCCGCTTTTTTCTTTTTTAGGCGTAATTTCAATTTCGGCGCTTGAGGTTCTATAAACGCCCTCGCCATTTTTTCTGATGTTAACAGCGCCTTCTGGGATAGAGTGGAAGAGGGCAACTTCTTTGAGGAGTTCTTTGTCTATTTTATCTAGGTTCATTATTGTTCCCCCCTTAATCTATTGCACGAAATGGCAGAGGTTGAAAGAGTTTTTAAGATGTCGCTTGGATTGCCTTGTTTTTCAACTTTTCCGCCAGAGATAACAACTATTTCATCAGCAGTTTTTAGCAGTTTTTCTTGGTGGCTGACGATGATGTTTGTGTAGTTTTTGTCTTTGAGCTTTTTGAAAATGCCAATTAATGCATCAAAACTCCAAAGGTCGATGCCTGCTTCAGGTTCATCAAAAATGTTGACAGGGGTTTTTCTTGCAAGAGCAAGAGCAAGCTCAATTCTTTTCAGCTCGCCCCCTGAAAGGCTGGCATCAAGTTCTCGGTTTATATATTCTCGCGCACAAAGTCCAACTGCACTGAGGTTGTTGCAATGGTCGTCAAAAGTTGCGCTGTCTTTGCTTGCAACGCTGAGCATATCCCCAATTGTTACGCCTTTAAAACGAACTGGCTGTTGAAAGGCAAAGGCAATGCCGAGTTTTGCCCTTTTTGTTGGGGACAGGCTGGTTATGTCTTGGCCGTCAAGCTCAACAGAACCAGATGTTGGTTTGATGATGCCCATTATTATTTTTGCAAGCGTTGATTTTCCGCTTCCGTTATGGCCGGTTATTGCATAGGTTTTTCCTTTCTCAAAAGAAAGGCAAATGTTGTCTAGGATTTGCAGTTTGCCATTTTCGGTTTTAACGCTATATGATATATTTTTGAGTTTTAACATATTCTCTCCGTTTACTCTATGATTATATATTTTGAGAAGAAAATTATCAAGTGTTTTGAATCCAAAAATTTTATTGTCTAAAAAGTTTTGACACAGATTTCAAATATAGTATAATTAGGGGTGGTAAAAACAAAAGATGAAAAACGGGAAGATTAGAAACTACATACAATTAGTTAAGCCGTCGTTCTGGCAGTTCTTTTTCCAACTTGTAACGGCCATGCTTGCCAATGTTACGATTCCAATTGCGGCAATTTTTGCTGCGAAAGCCATTGTTGCAATCACAACGGCTGACTATAAAATGACGGTGATATATCTTGCCATTGAGCTTGCGATTCACATTTTAAGGCAAGTTTTTTGGGAAATGAACTATCGTGGATGGTATTGGATGTTTAAGCGGGACTATACCAAAGTTCAATACAGGATATATGATAGGGTTATGAGCGGAAGTTCTGATAGCGTTGCCAAGATTGGCAAAAACAGCATTTTGAATATTGCAGGAAATGATGTTGGAACTGTTTGCACATTTTCTGACACAATTGCAACAAAACTTTCAAAAATAATTCAGCTTGTTTTGACGCTCTCAATTGTTTTTGCCAGCAACTTCTGGATTGGTATTTCGGTTTTGCTTTTAGGGGCTGTGGATCTGGCTATCTTGCTTGTTACGAACCGCAAGATTGCCAATGAAACACGAAGGGCGAAAGAATCTATCGACCATATGTATGCCAATGTTGATAGTATGGTTGAACACAAGTCGTTGATTTCAGATATTAATGCCAAAGATTATTTTAATAATGACTTTAAGAAGCGTGTTGATGGATATCTTGATGCAATAAAGAAGACCAAGATGCTTAATCTTTTTAAGGGACATTGGTTCTATGCGATATATAAGGTTATCATTTTCTTTATGACGTGTTTCCTTGTTCAGCTCCTCAGTGGGGCAAGCATAAGCCTTGAAACCTATATTTTGGTTACTCCATATCTTTTAACTTGCACTGAACTTATCAATGATATGATTAATATGACGTATGACATTGAGGATCTTGATGTTAGTACCAAGCGAATTAACACCATTCTTTCCATGAGTGATGAAGATCTTTCAGCATATGGCAAGATTACTGATTATTCTTCAGCAGAAGATCTCAGCTTTGTTAATGTTTCGTATTCTTGCAGTGATCCAACATCGGCATATTATGGTAAGGTTTCAAATGCAGATCTTAGTTTCAAATTTAATGAGCTCAACATTGTTAAGGGTGCGAAGAAATCGGGCAAGAGAGTATTGTTCTATTTGCTTTCAAGAAAGATAAAACCAAGCGAAGGGAAGATTATTATTGATGGTATTGATATTTTTGGATATAACCGAAAGTCTTACCAAGCACAAATCACAACCATGGCGTATAAACCACAATTCTTGAACGAAAGCATTGGAACGAACCTTAGGCTCATAACAAAAAATAAGGCAAAAATTAATAGTGCGCTAAGGCAAGTTGGCTTATATGAAAAAGTGAGGGCGCTTCCAAATCGCCTTGAAACCAATATCTCAGATGCTGGTTTTGATGAATTTGAACAATTTTTATTAAGTCTTGCACGAGCAATTCTTATTGATTCGCATATTCTTGCCATATATGAATATCCTAACACATTAAGTACAAGCGAATTATTGCATGTTAAAGATGTTTTGAAGGGCTTAAGTGGCAAGAAAACGATTGTTTTATTCACGGCTAAACACGATTTTGACGATATAAGCAAATTGACTTATGTTGTTGAAAACGGAAGAGTTAGTTATAAAATTTAAGGAGGGAAATTATGAACGAAGATTTACTTATTGAAATGAGGAGAAAAGCCCACAAAGACGCCGTTGTGGAAGTTGTTTTTGGAATTATATTCACGCTGGCTTTTGTGTATGGGTTGTCTTTATGGCTGTCGCTAGTTAATGGACATGAAGAAAATTCTCTTGGCTGGATTTTTGCCATGTTTTTTGGATTAACGATAGCAATACCAATGGTTTTTGTTGGAGGAGCATTTGGAATCCCAAATCTAATTTCAGGGATATATGGCTTGATTGCTTCAAAATACGAGGAGCGTTTGCTTAAAAATAGAATCTATTATCTAGTTATGGGGATTGTTTATGTAGTTCTTGCGGTTGCCACAATTGGCTTAGCAATTTGGGTCGGATCTGGCGATGGCGGGAATATGTTAACGGTAATTGCTGCAGCTGGAGTTGTTGATATTATTTTGGTTATTCAAGCGATTAATAAAATCAAATTTTTCAAAGCAATTACGGTTGTAACTCATAAGGGAAAGCAACAGCAAACAACCGCTCCAATGGAAGCACCAGAACAACCTGATGAAAAAGAACCAGAAGGCGTTTAAGCAAACAAAAATAAGTTTAACACGAAAATTGTTGAACTTATTTTTTTGGTGTGTTATAATTAGCAAAAATTGTAATTAATTCTATGGGGGCATGTATGAAGATTCACGGACTGAACTTATATGATTTTTTGAAGAAAAGAGGTTTAATTTATCAAACCACAGATGAAGAAAAAGTTAAAGCCCTTCTTAACGGCAAGCCGATAACTTTTTATCTTGGAATTGATCCAACAGCAGATGCAATACATATGGGCCATCTGTGTTCTTTGCGCACATTTAGATTTTTGCAAGAGGCTGGACACCA
Source organism: Clostridia bacterium (assembly GCA_017444895.1). GTDB lineage: Bacteria > Bacillota > Clostridia > Christensenellales > UBA1242 > UMGS2070. The sequence continues at coordinate 13,409 of JAFSVR010000013.1, read as the reverse complement.
TGGCATATTGGTTATTGGTGGTGCAACTGCCCAAATTGGAGATCCTTCTGGAAGAAGCGACATGCGCACCATGATTGACAAGCAAACAATTGATAGGAATCTTGAAAACATCAAAAAACTTAGCAAAAAGTTTATAAAAACAGATGGTGAGAACCCTGCGGTTATAGTTTCAAATGCGGATTGGATGAATAAATATAGCTATGTTGATTTTCTCAGAGATGTTGGCACTTATTTTAATGTTAATGTTATGCTTTCAGCAGAAGCTTATAAAAAACGCCTTGCAAATGGTGGCTTAACTTTTCTTGAAATGGGTTATATGCCTATTCAAGCATTTGATTTTGAACACCTTAATGAAAAATACGGTTGCGTTTTGCAAGTTGGTGGTTCGGATCAGTGGGGCAATATGGTTGCAGGCGTTGAATTGATGCGAAAGAAGAAAAACATTAGCCTTGACGTTATGACAACTCCTCTGCTGTTGAATAGTAAGGGTGAAAAAATGGGCAAAACATCTGGCGGAGCCCTTTGGGTTGACGAAGGAAAAACATCCGTTTATGATTTCTATCAATATTTTATCAATATTGATGATGCTGATGTTGCAACAGTGCTCAGGTGGTTCAGCGATTTGTCTGTTGAAGAAATCAACGATTTGTGTGCTAAGGATATTAGGCTTGCAAAGAAAGAAATGGCTTTTGTTGTAACGAGCCTTATTCACGGTGAAGAGAATGCCCGCATTGCTCAAAAAACTGCTGAAGAGATTTTTAGCGGAAAGGGCGCAAGTGAGAATATGCAAACAGTTGCTATTAAAATAAACCAGACTGAAATTGGAGTTTGCGATTTGCTTGTTATGTCTGGGCTAGTTGCCTCTAAAAGTGAGGCAAGGCGTCTTATTGCACAAAATGGCATTATGATTGGCGATGAAAAAGTTTCCAGCGAAAGCCTTATGATTAAGACTAGTGAGCCTGTTATTTTGAGAAAGGGCAAAAAAGTTCATATTAAAGCTGTTTTTGAGAATAATTAACGAAAAACTATTAAAAATGTTAATAAAAGGGCAAAAAAATCAAAAATTATTGGCAAATTGCTGAATTTTATTTGATTTTTTTGTTTTTTTGTTCTACAATTTAGGTAACAATTATAAAAATAGGAGCAAAAATATGGATTCAAAATTGCAAGTATCTGACATCAGAGTTCGTCTCGTAAAGAACGAAACAAGCAAAATTTTGGCAACTGTTTCAATGACAATTGATGAGTGCATGATTGTTCATGACATCAAAGTTATTGCAGGCAAAGAAGAAGGAACACGCTTCATTGCAATGCCAAGAAGAAAAACTAGTGATGGCGAGTTTAAGGACGTCGTTCATCCAGCTAACACTGAGACCAGAGAGATGTTGCAAAACTTAATTTTGCAAGCATACGAAGAAGAACTCAATAAACCACAAGCTGAATAATTAAAATTACTGGTTAAACGGGCACCACCAATAGAGTGGTTTCCGTTTTTTTCTTTTTTAACCATATTTTAGTATGATTTCATACTATGCAATATGGAAATTAAGAATAGACGTTTTCATTTTATTGGCATCGCGGGGATAAGTATGAGCGCACTTGCTCAAATTGCCTTGAATTTGGGGGCTGTTGTTTCTGGCTCAGACCTTGTTCAAAACGAGCAAACAGAGGCTCTAAAAAAGAAGGGGGCCAGCATTTTTGTTGGGCACGATAAACATAATGTTTATGATGCTGAATATGTCATTTATTCAAGTGCTATAAAAGGCGATAATCCGGAGTTTTTAAGAGCTAGAAAAATGGGCGCTTTGTTGCTGTCAAGAGCCGAGTTTTTGGCTGAAATTGCCAAGGAATATGAGTGTGTTATTGCAATAAGTGGATGCCATGGAAAAACCACAACAACGGGCATGGTTGCAAAAATGCTTATTGATGCAGGGCTCAACCCAACTGTTCATATTGGCGGGGAACTTGATTTTCTTGGTGGAAATGTTAGGATTGGCGACAATAAATTTTTTGTTACTGAAGCGTGCGAGTTTATGGGGAATTTTCTTTATCTTTCGCCAACAATTTCAGTTATATTGAACGTTGGGGCTGATCATCTTGATTATTATAAGACATTTGACAATGTCAAACGTGCTTTTTATGCGTTTTCTAAAAGAACACAAAAGGATGGTTTTATTGTTTATAACTACGACTCAAAAGATATATGCTTGCCAACGAATATAAGCAAAATTGGATTTTCAATGGAAAACAAGGGGCAGGTTTATGCATGTAATATTTCTTGCAACAACGAAGGAAAATTTAGTTTTATGCCCATTATTGATGGTGCGGTTAAAGGGCGGGTTTTTCTTAATATTTTTGGAAAACACAACATATATAATGCGCTTGCATGTATTGCTATTGGCAATATTCTGAAAATACCTTATCAAACGATGCAACAAAGCCTGAATGGTTTTGGGGGCGCACGGCGCAGGTTTGAAAAGATGGGAAATCTTAATGGGGCGGAAATAATAATAGATTATGCCCACCATCCAGATGAAATAAAAAGCAGTATTGAAACGGCAAGAATATTTACTAAAAATGAGGTGGTTGCCATCTTTCAATCACACACATATTCAAGAACGGCAGCGCTGTTTGATGAGTTTATAAGAGCTTTTTGGGGGGCAGATAAGGTTGCGTTTTATCCCATTTTTCCTGCAAGAGAGCAACCTATGCCAGGCATAACTCATAAAGCACTTTGTGAAAGATGTAAAGAGTTTATGGACGCTGTGAGTGTTGATGATGATAGTGAACTCTTAAATTATATTTATGCAAATGCAAAAGCAGGAAACACGATTTTGCTTCTTGGTGCAGGAGATTATATCAAGGTTTGTGATAAGATTAAATTTGAATAAAAGGGACTATTTTTTATTGCCTTGCTCATAATAATATGTGAGGGGGAGTTTATGTATTATTTATCTACGCCGATGAACCTAAGCATAGTTGATTTTATGGAGCGAAGCAGTGCTGATGCCTATGTTTTTTGTGCACCTGAAACTATATAGTCATTTTTTTCAAATAAACGCTTGACATTGCGGGCTTTTTATATTAAAATAACAACGCAATTTAAGATAGGGGGCAGTTTTATGAAACAGAACATCCATCCTGAATATCACCAAGCAAAATTTGTTTGTGCTTGTGGAAATGAATTTGTGTCAGGAACAACAAAACAAGGCGATGAAATCAAGGTTGATATTTGCTCAAAATGTCATCCATATTTCACTGGCGCTCAAAAGATTGTTGATGCTGGTGGACGTGTTGAGAAGTTCAACAAGCGTTATGCAAATAAGTAGCTATTTTTGTTGTGTGAACTAAATATTTTTAGTTCGCACTTTTTCGTGCTGAATTTTTAGCACGATTTTTTTTTAAGAAGGGGCAAGAATGCAACTGAGGGAACTTACAACTGAACTGGTTGAACGTTTTAAGAAGGTCAAAATATTTGAGAAAAGTGAGGCCGAGTTTTTGGCAACCATTCCGCTGGGGCGCAGGCGTCGTGATGCATATTTGCCTATTGAACTTTCTAAACGAGATGTTGGCAAGATAATGCGCCTTGCTAAAAAACGTGAGAGTGGGATGCCTCTTGATTTGGTGCTTGGAAATATGAATTTCTATGGAAGAGACTTTATCGTTTCCAAATCTTGTCTTTGTCCACGACCAGAAACTGAACTTTTGGTGCAGTGGGCTGGTCAAAACTGTTCTTCAAGCAGCAAAACGTTAGATTTATGTTCGGGCAGTGGCGCAATAGGGATAACGCTTGCTTTGGAGTTTGGGTACAATGACGTAACACTGAGCGATAAAAGCAAACGTGCTTTGAAGATTGCCGAAAAAAATGCAAGCGCCCTAGGGGCGAATATAACACTTGTTCATAGTGACCTATTCAAGACCGTTCAGGGGAAGTTTGATGTTGTTGTTTGCAATCCACCATATATCAGCAAAAAAGAATATGAAGATTTGCAAAACGAAGTTAAGAATTATGAGCCAAAAATGGCCCTTGTTGCTGGAGAAACTGGTTTGGAGTTTTATGAAAAGATAATCAAACAGTTGCCGGCGCATCTTAATAAAAACGGAAAAATCTTTTTTGAGGTTGGATCAGGGCAAGCGAAGAGTGTTGCTAAAATGCTTGAGAAGGATTTTGAAAATATCGAGATAAAACAAGATGATAGCAAAATTGAAAGAATGGTTTGCGGAACCATAAGGGAGAAAATATGATTGAAAAACTGAAACAACTTAAAGAAAAATTTGAAGATTTAACCCAAAAAATCAGCGATCCAGAGGTTCTTGCCGACCAACAAACTTGGCAGAAGCTCTGCAAGGAACATGCTGAACTTGCACCAATTATTGAGAAGTTTGATGAACTCTTAAAGTGCCAAAAAGATATGAACGCAAACCTGGAACTTCAACAGATTGAAAGCGAAACGGAAATGATGGAACTGCTTGAAGAAGAATGGCAAACGCTTAAGAAAAAAAGCGAGGCTTTGGAGCAGGAAATCAAAATTCTGCTTCTTCCAAAAGATGAAGATGATGATAAGAACGTTATTGTTGAAATTCGTGCAGGCGCAGGCGGAGATGAGGCGGGTTTGTTTGCTGCTGAACTAAAAAGGATGTATTATCTTTTTGCTGAAAAACATAGGCTAACTTGCGAAGAACTTGATGGAAACTATACTGAAGCCGGTGGGGTTAAAGAAGTAACGTTTATGGTTAAGGGCAACAGCCCATATTCTAAGTTCAAATTTGAAAGTGGAGTTCATAGGGTTCAAAGAGTTCCTGAAACAGAAAGCCAGGGGCGTGTTCACACCTCAACCGCAACAGTTGCAGTTCTTCCAGAGGCAACAAATGTTAATATTGAAATCAACGAAAAAGACCTTGAAATTGTAACATATAGAAGTGGTGGCGCTGGTGGGCAACACGTTAATAAAACGGAAAGTGCAATAAGAATAACCCATAAACCAACAGGTATTATTGTTGCATGTCAGGACGAAAGAAGCCAACTTAAAAACAAAGAAAAGGCCCTCAACTGGCTCAAAGCAAAACTATATGATTATTATCAAGGCCAAGCAGACGCGGAATATGCCCAAAAGCGAAAAACGCAGGTTGGAACAGGCGATAGAAGTGAAAAAATCAGAACATACAATTTCCCACAAAATCGAGTTACAGACCACCGCATTAATCTTACGCTTTATAGCCTTGAAAACTTTATGAACGGAGATATTGATGAGATGGTTGAGGCTTTGCAGGTTGCTGACCAACAAGCCCGCCTTGCTAATGTTGATGCATAATTAAGGATATAAAAAACAGAGCTTTCTGCTCTGTTTTTATTTTACAATTAATCCGGAATAATGGTTAAAAGTTCATTTGGTGTGCATTCAAAAATTTGACACATAAGTTCAATGTTTTCATATTGAATAGACTTTGTTTCATTGTTGACCATTTTGTTAAAATTTTGGTAGCTCATTCCAAGTTGCATATATAGCCAATACTTTGATTTGCCTTTCTTTTTTAATAATTCTAAAGCATTAAGTTTAACCATCTTTTTCCCCTCAGTGTTATTGTTTGCATTATATAACGAAAAAATGATTGACTTGTAGACTATTACATTATATAATGTTTACGTTAGATACAAAATTTCAACTTTATAACACAAAGGAGGGAAAATATGGAAGAAAATAACGGTAGAAAACCCGAGCAAACCGAAAAAGAGGATAAATTAGATAGGGAGCAAAAAAAGTTGGAAATACTATCCAAAATGGTGGAAATAAATGCAAAAATTGCACAACAACAAAGTGAGGCGAATGTACAAAAAGGGAAACCTCGAGGAGGGGTTGGTTTTTTTCTTGCATTGTTTTTAGGTCTTATAGGTTTAGTTATTGGTCTGCTTCTTTTTGAAAAAAATAAGTTTGAACGTGAGACTTTTGTTAATGGTTGGTTTGCAGGTTTTATTGTTGGTATTGTTTTGGGTTTATTTATTTATTTCTTGTATTATAGTTACTTGACAAACTTAATTCATACAATATTTAATTAAAAATTTTATAGGTTTTATTTGGCAAGTTTTTTGTTTGACAATATTTCGGTTTACATAGTAAAATGAAATTGACAGAAAACATTGTGAATATAATGGAGAAAAACAATGGAAGAAGAATATCAAGTTGAGCCTCAAAAACAGGAAAACAATGAAGTTGTCCATGAAAGCAAGGCCGGAATAGGCATTTTGTGCGCATTATTCCTTGGCTTGATTGGATTGCTTATTGGCTTTTTGCTCTATAAGTATGACAAGAAGAACATGGAATATGAATGGAACACCTTTTTCAAGGCCTGGATTTGGACCTTCTGCATATGCATTGTTGCTGAGATCGTTTTTGGACTAATTTGCTATGTGTTCTATGCCGATTTGCTCCAAAGAATCGTTGCCGGCGGCGGAATGGGAATATAGATTTTTGCAGTTATTACTTATAAATAAGAGTGTCTTGGAATGGCACTTTTTTACATTCTTGTATTTGTTTGAAATAAAAATGGCGAAATATCTTTATTTGTGATATAATTATTTTCAATAGTTTGGGGGTTGTGATGAAAAAGAAAGTTTTATCTTTTGTTTTGGCTATATGCATGTTGTTTCCGGTCGTTTTAGCGGGGTGTTTTTTTGGTGGGGATGGCAGTGCGAGTCAAATTCCAGTTGTTAAGAATTCAGAGGATTTAGAGGCGTTTTCACCATCAGCAGGTGATGATACTGAATTTTTAGAGGGCGAAACATATTATACCTCAAAATCTATTGACCTTGTTACTGAAGTTAATGGAAATTATACTATCGACAAGCCATTTACACTTGATAAAAACAACGAAAACAAAAGGATTTATCATAACATATATTTTTATGTTGACGATTACTTTCAAATAATTTATTACAAAAACATAAACCAGCTTGGAACAGTGTTTGCAATTTTGGCAGACGAAAGCGATAAGCAGTATGTTGATGTTAAAACAAGCGGCAACGGAACACCATATCAAATTAGCATTAAAGAGCAGGGTATTTATGATTTGGTGTTTGATATAACAACTTTTGCTATTGATATGGTTAAAGTTGATGATATAACAACGCCAGTTTATGAAACTATAAGAAGTTGTGAATTGTGCGTTCATGTTTCTGCTAACAACACAACCTACACAAAGATGGAATATAACAGCGAAACAAAAGAGTTTTATGTTCAAAAAACCATACCAATTAATGCCTCGATTGGGTTCTTTAGTTCATCGCATAATGGCCATTATAAAATGACGATCAATGATCTTGTTAAAGATAAATTAGTTTATGGCGATAATGTTACAAGAACGCAGGCAATAATCCATGTTGGGGGAACGTATAATGTGTATTTTAATGCAAAGACTTACGTTTTGAGGCTAGAACTAGTTAACCCAGACACTGCACAATATTATTGTTCCTATGATGGTGAGGTATTAAGTTCTGCAAATGAAACGCCTTATTTGTTTGAAAAAATAGTTGAAGTTAGTTCGCAGGATGTTTATGGCCAGTATTATGCAGTTCCAAAACCTGTTTCAATGTTTGGTTCAGAATATGCTTTATCAAAAAGTGATGGGAACGACACAACCATAGAATTTTGGACCAGTAGTGGAAGAGTGTATATCAAAAAAGCCGGAACGTTTGTTGTTTCAATAAATTTGAAAACTTTTGTTCTTACAATAACAGAATATGGTGGATAGATTATTTTGAAAAGAACCTGCTTTGATTTAGCAGGTTTTTTAAGTTTTTGTTCGCAAATACTCAAGTTTTTTATTTCTCTTGTTAAAAATAGAATGGTTTGATATAATTATTATATGTTGAGTCCAATGATTGACAAGTTAAGAGAAAAAGTTAAAACCCTGCCGATGTCTAGTGGGGTTTATTTGATGAAGAATGAAAATGGGCTTGTTATCTATGTTGGCAAAGCAAAAAGACTTAGAAACAGGGTGAAAAGCTATTTTGATAGTAGCGATAAAAATTTCAAAACGCAAACCATGGCAAGCCAGGTTTATGACTTTGATTATATTTTAACCAACAGCGAGCTTGATGCTTTCAATCTTGAAAACACGCTTATTAAAAAATATAAACCGAAATATAACATTCTTTTGAAAGATGACAAATCTTTTCCTTATATTTTTATTGACAAAACCGAGGCATTTCCTCGTGTTCAAGTTATAAGGCGTCCAAAATCAAGCAGGGGGCTTTTTGGCCCATTTGTTACGGGCATGAACGCTTATGAAATTTTGGATGCAATTAAGTCTGCGTATCCAATTAGGACTTGCCGAATGGAAATTGATGAAGCAAAGCCAAGAAAACGGATGTGTCTGCATGGGGAAATTGGTGATTGCTGCGGGCCTTGTGTGAACAAAGTAAGCCGAGCCGAATATGACAAAATGATTGAGGATATAGAGGCTTTCTTAAATGGCAAAACCAGCCACATTAAAAAGGCGTTAACTGAGAAAATGACGGCTTATGCGGAGAATTTGAAGTTTGAAGAAGCGCTTAAAATTCGCACGCAATTATCTAGTATTGAGAAACTTGAAGAAACGATTATAACTGATTTAGCGGGCACAAAAAGTGCTGATGTTTTTGGGTATTATAGCGGAGAAGAACTTTGTGCTTTTAATGTTATGATGATCAGAAACGGAAAGGATGTTGGGCAATCAAATTATCCAAGTTTGCTAACTGAGAGCGCTGAAAACGAGGCTCTTGTATCTTTCATTGCAACATATTATCTTTCAACACAAGTTGTTCCAAAAGAGATTGTTGTTAGCGGAATAAACGAAGAAAATGTTGCATTACTCTGTGCTTTTTTTGAAAAAAATTTTGATCAAAAAGTTAAAATTGTTGTTCCAAAAATAGGGACCAAGCTTAAACTTTGTGAGAATTGCAAAACAAACGCAAGGGAATATGTCCTTAATTCTCAGGACCGCATTTTAAGGCATGAAAAACTTACCAAAGGTGCTGAAGAAGAATTGGCACAGTTGTTGAATATTCCTAATGTTTCAAGGATTGAGGGATATGATATTTCAAACATAAGCGGAACAAACAGTGTTGCAAGTATGGTTGTTTTTGAAGATGGAGAGCCTGCTTCAAAACAATATCGCAAGTTCAAGATAAAAACAGTTGAGGGGGCAAATGATTTTGCAAGCCTTGAAGAAACCCTAACCAGACGGCTTACTCATCTTAAAAACAAAGATGCAGGTTTTGAAATTCAGCCAGATGTTATATTGATTGATGGCGGGCTGGGTCAGCTCCACGCTGTTAGTGGCCTTATTGAGCAGATGGGACTTGATATTGCGGTTATAAGCCTTGCGAAGAAAGATGAAGAGATTTTCACAACAAGAACAAATTTCCCAATTCAGTTGCCAAGAACAAACAACGCATTGAAACTGCTTCAGAGGGTTAGAGATGAGGCACACAGGTTTGCAGTTAATTATCATAGGCAACTCAGGCAAGACAAAGGCCTTAAAAGTGAATTATTAGCACTCGAAGGCGTTGGCGATAAACGAATTCAAGAACTATATAAACATTTTAAGACAATTGAGGGTATAATGACTGCTTCTCCAGATGACATTGCAGAAATTGACGGTTTTGGGAAAAAGCTTTCATCACAAATTTGGGAAAAGTTGCATGAAAGCAAAATCAAGCAACACAACTAAAACTTTTTGCAAAGGCGATTCACTTTTACTTTTTTGCATATCCTAAACACGATTAAATATATATTTTATATATTTAAGGCGTGTTTTTTGTTTGACACAATAAATGGGTTTAGACTATACTTTATGTGAAAGATTATGAAGAATTTTCGTGCTTTGAAGAATTGTTTGATTGTTTTCTCAATGGTCATTTGCTTGGCCTTGAGTTTTTTTGCTATTAATACGTCTAGAGATGTTGGAGTTGAAGAGTTAACCACTCGTGCAGTTGCACCAGTTATGGCATACACTGAAGATTTAACAAACGCTTCAACTCGTTTGAAGAGGGGCTCAACATTGTCTAAACTCACAACGGATGATTGGACCTCTGAAAAAACTGTTCCACTAAATTCGGCGTTCACGTTGCAGTTTAACAATTCATATCTTCCATCATCAACAGATGTTGAATATACTTTTTCGCTTATAACAAGTGCAAGTTATGGAACCAGCGAAGAGGTTAACACCCAGTTTCCAATTGGAACAAGGTTCAATTTGCTTGATTATTCTAATGCTGCAACTTCAAGCGTGACTTATCTTAAAACTCTTGAAAGGAATGAACCTCTTGTTCCATTAAGTGAATTCTCATATGGTGCAACGCCATACACCCCAGGTGTTGTTGAGGGAGAGTTGAATAACGAGTGCTTGCAAATCATTGTTAACTTTGTTGATGCAGCCTCTCTTCCTGCAGACGGAACATATATTTTCGTTTTGTATAGGCAAGTTAACGGTGGAGCAAAAGTTGTTGCCGGCAAAAGAACAATAACTTTTGCAAACATAACAACAACGTTTTCTCTTGCTGTTTCATCTCCAAACACAACGGTTGTTGGGGATAGTTATGAAAACTTTTCTTTGGTTTTCACGCCATCAAACAACAACGCATCAGCGCTCAATGGTCAAGGTAGTGGGGTTAGACTAAGGATCAATGCCCAGTCTGTTCCATCATCAGCTCGCATGACTTTGCTTTATGGTGGTGTTCAACAGGGTGATGATATTGGCCTTGAAAAATCCTTTGCCTTTGATTTTACACAGTCATCATCAATGACTGCAAGCGTTATGATTCCGTCAAATGCAGGGTTGCCAACAACAACTTATGGCTTTATATTTGAAGTTTTTGATTCTGCGGGAACAATTATTGCAACAAACACAATACAAAGAACTTTTGTTAACGCAAATTATAGGATGAAAGCAACAACTTATGTTAGGACTGATAGCGACACATACACAAAATCTATTGTTTACCACATTGGAACCAATGATGCTGTTGTTTGTGATATTGTTGAAGATTTGCCATCAACAGCACTCGTTGATTTCTCTATTGAAAGAAGGCTTGGAAACCAACATGCATACACAACATATAAATCATATGGATGGACTAACTTAACAGTTTCTAGCTTCCGCTCAAGTTTAACGGTGTTTAATTTGTCTGGCTTAACAAGCGGATATGAATGTGTCGAAGATTTTGAAGAGGAAATGGTTTTAAGATTCAACTTTATTATCCGTGATGCTGGTGGAAATGTTCAGTTCACAACGTGTAGTTATGTTGTTGTTGCAGATGATAGCAAACTGAATTATAGCAAAACTCTAACGGCAGGCAGTGGGCAACTGGTTGCTCCAAAGATTGCTGTAAGTGGAAATACTTTAACAATAACCTGCAATCCAGATGCTGATGAGTATTATATTTATGCGGCACCGGTTTCAACGCCTAATGTTGGGGTGGTTTTGGATACTGTTACAACAACAAGTTCAAACACAACAGTAACAAGAAATCTTGCAACCTTGCTTCAAACGGCGTCAATAGCAGGAGGGAAGTATATCATATCAGTTGTTGCTGGCGATACCAGTAATACATTCACTGATTCAGAAGATGCATATGTAATTTATAAATACTCACGAACAATGGTTGCACCAAGTTTATCGCTGAGTGGCGACACTCTTAATATAACTTGGAATGATACGGTTGTTCCAGATGGGTTGGTTAAGATTTATGCAAATAATACATTAATTTCAACTGTTGCAGCATCAACAACGTCGCTCAATCTTGAATCGCTTATAACTACTGCTGGTTCATACACAATCTATGCGGTTGCAACAAAAGACGCATATAACTTAGACTCTGCTCATAGCAGCTCTGTTGCATACGTTGTGAGTTAGTTTTATTAGAAACAATAAGGGTGTTATGTTATTCATAACACCTTTTTTGTTCCCTTGATTTACATTTCAAGAAAAAAAAGTGATGACGGTTGATTGTTTTGCATAAAAATAGATAAGATATAAAGATTGCAATGCAAGTAAAATCTTTTCTAAAAGGTCGGCAAAAGATTGAAAAAAATATAAAAATGGAGTAAACTATGATTGGAAAGGAATTGGTTAAAAAGCGATTGCTTTTTGGGATTGAAAAATATGAAGATGTTTCAATGAGTTCCTTTTGCACGATGAGGGTTGGGGGCAAGGCGGAAATGGTTTGTTTCCCCAAAAGCATTTGTGCATTAAAGCGGGTTTGCAAGTTTGCTAGACGTGAAAAGATGCGCCTTGTTACCATTGGTGCCGGAAGCAATTTATTGTTTGGAGATGATGAATTTTTTGGGGTTGTTGTTGGCCTAAAAAATCTAAAACCCGTTATCAAATCAAGGCATAATTTACTTTATTGCAGTGCTCAAACAATGTTGTCAAGAATTGCTGAATTTGCAAAAGAAAAGGAGCTTTCAGGGCTTGAATTTGCAACTGGAATTCCTGCGCAAGTTGGCGGAGCAGTTGTGATGAACGCAGGGGCTTTCGGCTCGTCAATGGCGGATATCGTGAGGCGAGTTCTGGTTCTATGTGGGGGCAAAACCAAGTGGATTAATGCAAAAGATTGCCGTTTTGGTTATAGAACCTCAATCTTCAAGCAACACGAAATGATTGTTTTGGGTGTTGAGTTGTGTTTAACACACAGGCAAAAAGACGAAATTACCAAAACAATGATTGCGTATAGTAGAAGAAGGCAGGTGTCACAACCAAAGGGGTTTTCTTGCGGGAGCGTGTTTAAGAATCCGCCGGAAACATATGCTGGTTTTTTGATTGAAAAAGCCGGTTTGAAGGGGGCGAGGGTTGGTGGAGCAGAGATTAGTTCTAAACATGCAAACTTCATTATCAACACTGGCAATGCAACAGTTAAGGATGTTAAAGATTTAATTAAACTTGTTCAAACAGTTGTTTTTGAAAAGTTTAGTATTGAGCTACAATTAGAGATTGAAATTATTGGAGAAAATTATGATGATACACGGAGATTACCACACACATAGCACATATAGCAAGTTGCGCCATGGTAAGAATACAATAGCCGAAATGGTTCAAAGTGCCAAAGACAAGGGGCTTGAAAACATTGCAATAACCGACCATGGCCCAAAGCATTTAGGGTTTGGAATTAAAAGGAAAAATATTGATAAGGCTCGCAAAGAAATAGATTCGATTAATGAAAAGGGTGAACTAGAAAAAGTTTATCTTGGTATTGAAGCAAACCTAATAGGCAAGGATGGCAAAATTGATTTAACGCAAGAAGAAATTGACAAGCTTGACCTTTTGATTGTTGGCTTTCATAGGGGAACTTTTAATAATATTGTTAAGCCTTTTGGCATTTTGCCAAGGACAAAAAAGCAGATTGAAAAGCAAACAAAGGCTTATGTTGATCT
>JAFSVR010000012.1 GCA_017444895.1 Clostridia bacterium | reverse complement strand
CTTGGTATGCTGAAACCTCTTTAAGAGATGTGAAGATAGAGAAGAACACCAAAATGGTTATAACCAAATTGGCAAGCATAACAAGACAACTTGACCATATGTTCTATCCTTCTTTTTTATAGATTGCCATTGTTTGCGTTTGAAGGAGTTGCTGGTTGTTTGAATATTTCTTTTTTAACTTTTCAAGTTGTGGTGCACAACGCTGTTGAGCCAGTGTTGAAAGCCTTGAATTCCACTTGATAAAGAAGTCCATAAAACTGAATGCAACTTTAATTAAGATGGTAAAGAGAACAATTGTCCACCCAAAGTTTCCAATTGTTTGACCAATCCAGTTCATTATGGTCACCCACAAACCATGTGGGGCAGTTAAAGGTGAACTTAAAATTAAATCAGACATCTAAAATCTCCTTTAAGATTATATGGAACTCTATTGAGGCCCCCCTTTGACCAAGGGTTACACCTGAAAACTCGCTTGACTCCAAGCCATAGGCCCTTGAAAAATCCAAAGCGTGAAATGGCAATTAATGCATAGGTTGAGCAAGTTGGGGTGTATTTACAGGCATGGGGCAGAAGAGGAGAAATGGCATATTTATAAACATAAACAAACCCCGAAGCAATATAGCTTGGGATTTTGATGATAAATCTAAAAACCTTCCTCACGCTTGAGTCCTGCCTTATTGATGCAATAAGCAAGTTCACTTTCAATATCCTGTAATGAAAGGTCAACAATGCTTGGGCGTGCCACAATAATTAAATTATAGTTGTTTTTAAGGTGCAACAGATGAGGGGTGATGGCAACCCTAAGCAATCTTTTGATACGATTGCGGGTTACAGCGCCCCCTATTTTCTTGGTTACCGACAACCCAACCTTAATGCATTTGTTGTTTGATGGGGTATAGCAAATGAGCAGGTTTTTTGTTCCTTGCGTTTGCCCATGAGAATAGGTGTAGTTAAATTGGTAACGTTTTTTGAGTCTGTATTCCCTTTTCAGCATTAGGCAGCTAACCTTGCTCTGCCTTTGTTTCTTCTGCGGGCAAGAACATTTCTTCCGCCTTTTGTTTTCATTCTTGCACGGAAACCGTGAACTTTTGTTCTGTGTGCTTTTTTAGGTTGATAAGTTCTTTTCATGATAAACTCCAAAATTAAGTATTCTGCAAAGAAAATAATATTGTTGCAGTGTTTTTATTATAATTGAAAAAAATATATTTGTCAATAACAATATAAGCGGATATATTGCTTTTTGAAAATAAAAAACCCACGAAAATTGTGGGTTGTTTTCATTTTTTATTCTAAATTTTGTCTTCTCGGGAAATGGTTTTAATGAGGCAGGCATTTGCAAAGGTTTTTTTGCCACCAATTGAAAGGTCAAAACATATTGCAAATATGGTTGAGATGAGAAGCAAAATGCCAAATGTTATGATTGTTTCAAGGGTTAAATTCACGCCAACATTGCAAACAAATTTAATGAACATCACAACCAGTTTGAAGATGACGCTGAGTGTTGTGCTGATAGCAAATAGTATAAAACCCGTGAAATGGACCCTATTTTTCAAAAGCCCTGCTTCATCTTTAAGACAATTGAAATAAATTGAAAGGCTCAATATGCTCACCAGAACACCCAAAACAACATAGAAGAAGAGGCTGAAATATGTGTTTGAATATAGCCCGAAAAGATAATAGATGTTTGTGAAGATGAAGAAGGCAATATAGAATGAACAGGCAATCCAAACAGGAACCTCAAGGCGGTTGTGTGTTTCAATGAACAGGGCAAGGCTGTATAGTGCCAAGCAAGCAATTATAATTGCGAACGCCATTAAATAGTTGAATGTTTCAGGCAAAATTGCGCTGATTTTAAGAACATTAAACAAGCCAAGAAGCAAGAAGATGAAATATAGGCCAGATAGGGCAAGGGCACCAATTAGAAAGCCGCTTTTAATTTTTGTTGCGCGGTTTTTCTTTTTTTGTGCAAATTGCTCTTGTGTTCTTGTTCCATTCTTATAATTTGTTACTCTCATATTGATTTATCCTTAGGTTAGACCACAATTCTTACTGGAAGAATGAGGTATAGATATTCATCATTATCACTGCTTGAAATGGTGCAAGGTGCAATTGGAGAAGTGAAGTTCATTTTGATGAATTCATCTTCAATGTTCCTTAAACACTCGCTAACATATCTTGCGTTGAAGGCGATAGAAAGATCTTTTCCTTCAAGGTTTGCTGTTATGTTTTCGGTTACGTTTCCGATGTCGCTTTGGCTGGTTAAAGTTAAGAGTTTGTCTTTAATGTCAAACTTAACAAGGTTGTTCTTATCCATTCTTGCAAGAAGGCTTGCTCTATCAAGGCCATCTTCAAGTTGCTTTTTGCTGATTGTTATTGTGCTTGTTGTGTTTGCTGGAATAACTTGACGATAGTTGATAAAGTCGCCATCAAGAAGGCGGGTTACAACTTTTGTTTGATTAAGATTAACCATCAAATAGTTCTTTTGAACATAGATATCAATTTCGTCTTCACTGTCTCCAAGAAGTTTTGCAATTTCATTCAAGCATTTTGCTGGAACAATGAAGCTGAAACTTGCTGTTGAGGCTTTAAGATTTTTATGAACAAGGGCAAGGCGGAAACCGTCAAGGGCAACGCTTGTTATAGCACTGTCTGCAATTTCAAACAGGCAACCTTTAAGAATAGGGCGGGCATCATCAATGGCAACGCTGAAAATTGTTTTTAAGATGAGGTCTTTGAAATCGTGTTCAGCTATGGTAATTTTTTCTGGGTTTTCAAGGTTCTTTATTGTTGGAAACTCTTCGGTGTTGAAGCATTGCAAATAGCCTTCGCTATCTGTATATTTAATTTTAAGCTGTCTGTTTTGGTTGAGTGTTAATTCAATTTGTTCGCCATCAAGTTTTTTAACAAACTCGGTGAAAAATCTGCCTGGAACAACACATTCACCTTCAATTTTAACATCAGCCGGGATTGTTTTTTCAATTGTGATTTCGGTATCTGTTGCAGTGAGGGTGAGGCTGTCATCACACGCTTTAAGTTTAATTCCCTCTAGAATTGGGTTGGTTGTTTTTGTTGCTGATGCTTTGCTAACTTTCAAAACAGCATCACACAAATCAAGCCCTTCGCATATTAGTTTCATATATATTCTCCTTATTTACACTTTATCATTTGTTTCATGTCGTTGATTTGAATGGCAAGTTTTTGGTTGGTTTTCATGTCGTCTGCCACCTTGTTTTTGGCATAGATGACGGTTGCATGGTCTTTCCCAAATATTGCGCCAACGCTGGCAAGTGGCATGTTGATAAACTCGGTTATGAGGAACATGGCAATTTGCCTTGCTTCGGCAACCTCTTTGGTTCGTTTTCTTGCAAGCAGCTCATCTTTTTTGAGGTTATAATATTTACAAACAATATCGATGATGTTACCAGCATCAATGGTTTCTTCTGCTTGGATGAGGTAGTTTTTAAGTGCCTCACGTGCAGTTTCCATTGTAACCCTTGATTGACCAATAAGCCCGGCATAGAATACCGATCTTGCAAGCATTCCTTCCATTTCACGGATGTTGGTTTTAACGGCTTCGGCGATATAGTTGATGACATCGGCGTCAACATTATATCTTTCAAGCCCGGCTTTTTTGTTAAGAATTGCGATTCTTGTTTCTAAATCTGGAATGCCAATATCTGCAAGCAAACCCCATTCAAACCTTGAACGCAACCTCTCTTCAAGGGGGTTGATTTCTTTTGGTGGTTTATCACTTGAAATGACGATTTGTTTGCCATTTTCATTTAATTCATTAAAAGTGTGGAAGAACTCTTCTTGAACGCTGTTTTTGTTGATAATGAATTGAATGTCATCAACAATCAGAACGTCAGCGGTTCTATATTTTGTTCTAAACTCACTCTTTGCTGTATTGTTTCCTTTTTGTATGCTTTCTATAAGGTCATTAGTAAATTTTTCAATGGTAACATAAACAACGTTGAGTTCTGGATGTGTTTGTGTTATGTGGTTGCCAATGGCATGTAAAAGGTGGGTTTTCCCAAGACCAACCCCTCCATAAATGAAGAGTGGGTTATAGCTCACGCCAGGATTTTCAGCAACTGCTTTTGCTGCGGCAGCAACAAATTGGTTGTTCCCGCCAACAACGTAGTTATCAAAAGTATATTTTGGGTTAAAAACTGAACTTGTTGCTTTTGCTTGTGGTTCAGGCATTGTTGAAGTTGTTTGGGTTAGGGGCGTGATGTGTTGCTCGGCTTCTGACTGTGTTGGAGTTGTATTTGAACCAACAACAATCTCAATTTTCTTTACTGATGGGTCAATTTCATTAATTGCCCCCAAAATAGAATTATAAAAAACTTCGTTCTTGATAATTGCGCTTTTGCCTGATGTTGAGCTTGCTGAAAGAACGAAGGTTCCTTTTTCGTTTTTGATTGGGTCAAGCGTTTTAATCCACACGTCAAAAGAAATTGCAGAAATGTCTTTTGAAACCGTGAGTTTTGCTTCTTCCCAAATTGAAGAAACCGAACGCTGGTTAGGGGTTTGTGAAACTATTAAATCTTCAAAATTATCCATAACCAACCCTCCTTTACGATTGTTAATAACATTATAAACTAATCAAAATTAAAAAACAAGTTTTTTTGTTGGCAATTTATTTTGCAAAATTGGGCAAAATTTGGTAAAATGAAATGGGGAATTGCGAGGCTTAAATGTTTATAGAAAAACTTAAACTTAACTCTTTTAGGAACTACCCAGAAGCAGAGGTTGAATTTGCTTCGGGAGTTAACCTTATTTCGGGGCTTAACGGGCAGGGGAAAACCAATCTTGCCGAAGCCATTGTTTTTTTGTGCCTTGGGAAAAGCCCAAGAACCCATCAAGACAAAGAACTGATTTTGGCCGGCTCTAATTACGCCAAAGTTGAAGCAAATGTTAAGAAAAATGTTGGAAATGTTAATATCTCTGGTTCAATTTCAAACCTTGAGGAGAATAAGTTTTGGGTTAATGGCAATCAAGTTAAAAAACTTGGAGAATTGTTTGGCAACCTTGTTTGTGTATTTTTTAGCCCAAGTGAACTAAAAATTGTTGCGGGTGCACCAAGTGATAGACGAGATTTTTGCGACACGGATATATCAATGTTGAGCGAGGCTTATTATAATCTCACTCTTAGGTATGAAAAGGTTTTGGCGCAAAGGAACAAGTTGCTTAAATTTGAAAAAGACCATGCTAAAATTATTGATACAATTGGCGTTTGGGACGAACAGCTTTCTTCTCTTGCATCGCTTATCATAAAAACACGCAAGTCATTTTTAGCAAAACTATTGCCTTATGCAAAACGCTTTTTGAAAGAAGTGAGCGGAAGCAGGGAAGATATCAATATTGAATACCAGGGCATTAGTGGAGAAACCAAAGAAGAACTAAAAGAAAATATCAAGCGAGCGCTTGAAATTAATTTGTCTAGGGATATGGAGTTGGGATACACAACTATTGGCCCGCACCGTGATGATATCAAAATTGAACTCAATGGCAAAGATTCAAGGGCATATTCAAGCCAGGGGCAGGCAAGAAGCATTGTTTTGGCCCTTAAACTTGCCGAAATGAAAATTATGGAAGATGAAATTGGTGAAAAACCGATCATGATTTTTGATGATGTTTTCAGCGAACTTGATTCTGGGCGACAGAAGCGACTATATGAATGCCTCAGCGGGGCTCAGGTTATCTTCACTGGAACAAACTTTAAGTTTAAGCCAAATGGGGAATTTAGACAGTTCAAAATCAGTGATGGCAAGATAAAGTTAAAAGTGAAAAGATAAAGATGAAAGCGTTGGCGTTGCTGACGCTTTTTTGTTGACAATAATATATATATTTATTTATAAAATATATTAAAATAAGTTGCATGAATCTAGGGACGTATGATATAATTTATTCAACTATAAAACATAAAAGGGGCAAATTTATGGCAGATGACATTTCAAAAGTTAGTGAGCAATATGGCTCAGACCAAATTCAGGTTCTTGAAGGACT